>CAYGOW010000004.1:0-37996 GCA_964351425.1 uncultured Roseivirgaceae bacterium | reverse complement strand
GGAACCTCGCTCAAAGTCAGAACGGTGGAAAAATGAAAATACTTGGAATTATCCCAGCGCGGCATGCCTCATCCAGATTGCCCGGGAAAGCACTCGCAAAGATCGGCGAATACACCATGATCGAACACGTATATCGCCAGGCGGACCGGGCCAAATGTCTTTTTCATTTGATGGTAGCTACGGATCACAAGGATATATATGACGAGGTAGTTCGGTTTGGCGGCAATGTCGTTATGACGAATCCGAATCACCCAAGCGGTACCGATCGATGCCTGGAAGCTTTTAGTAAATCAGGCAAATCCACCGATTTTATAATTAATGTCCAGGGAGACGAGCCTTTTATTGACCCTGATCAAATCGATTTACTTGGAAGCCGGTGTACAAAAGCAACAGAAATAGCGACGCTTATTCAACCTCTTACTTCTTCTGATGAACTTTTTAACCCGAATGTAGTTAAGGTAGTACGAAATTCGGTTGACATGGCTATGTATTTCAGCCGGGCGACGATACCGGCAAATCGTGATCAGCAAAAGGATTCATGGCTGGAGAATGCTATATACTTTAAACACATTGGTATGTATGCGTACCGGCAGGATATACTACAGCAGATCACGAAACTCCCCCAGGGCATGTTGGAGAAAGCAGAATCTCTCGAACAATTGCGCTGGCTGGAAGCCGGTTACCGAATAACTGTGACCGAAACCAATTTGCCAACCCTGGGAATTGATACACCTGAAGACCTGGAGATGGCGAGAAAACGATATGCAGAAAGTCTTGAAAAGAGAGGGTATCAATAATAGATAATGGAGAAGTATGTAATAGTATGCGGGACCAATCGAAACGATTCGGTATCCTTTCAGATTGCTCAGATTTACCAGGAACTACTGCGCGAATCAGCCAGAGAGAGTGATCTTATCGACTTAAAGGAGCTGCCGCCTGATTTTGCGTTTACAGCCCTTTATGAAAAAGCAGGAACCAATCCAAATTTCAATAAATTCAGGGAGCAAATGGAGGCCGCAGATAAATTCGTGTTTATCGTGCCGGAATACAATGGTTCTTTCCCGGGAATATTGAAAACATTTATCGACGGACTGAAATATCCTACAACATTCCGGGATAAAAAATGTGCGTTGGTAGGTTTATCATCGGGTATACAGGGAGCCGGGCTGGCCTTGAGTCACCTCACGGATATATTTCATTATTGCGGCACGACAGTTCTCGCTTTAAAGCCCAAATTGGGGCATATTGATGCCCATTTTGAAGGTGGGAAAATAGTGAATAAGCTCTATCGTGACTTGTTAAAAGAACAAGTGGAGAAACTTATCCGCTTTTAAGCCAGGGCAAGCCGTACCTCCACCGGACAATGATCTGATCCGAGGTATTGATTGTGAATAATTATATCCTCGACTTTTGAAAGCAATGGGTCCTGGGCCAAAAAATAATCTATTCTCCAGCCAACATTGCGAGCACGGGCATTGAACATATAATTCCAATAAGTGAACTGCTGTTCTTCCGGATAAGTTATTCTGAAAACATCATGGTATCCTGCGGCCAGGATGGTACTTAACCCGTCAATTTCAACTTGTGTATAGCCTGACGTCTTGTTGTAATTTGATTTTGGGTTTGCCAGGTCAATGGGTTGATGTGCAACATTCAGATCTCCCCCTACCAGTACAGGTTTGCCGGTCAGGCTCTCAAGGTAAGCCAGAAAGTCCTCATCCCATTTTTTGCGGTAATCGAGACGTTTAAGTCCCTGACCACTGTTAGGCGTATATACGTTCACGACATAGAACGAATCAAACTCTGCCGTAAGCACACGACCTTCCTGATCATGTTCTTCCATATTCATGTCACTTACTACCTGAACCGGCTCATTCTTTACAAGAATAGCTGTGCCGGAATACCCCTTGCGGGCTTTTGAATGATTTGCATAGATTGAATAATCTTCTGACAATGCCTCGAGCGCCTGCCTGACCTCATCTTCGGTAGCC
The DNA here is from genome assembly GCA_964351425.1 of uncultured Roseivirgaceae bacterium. GTDB lineage: Bacteria > Bacteroidota > Bacteroidia > Cytophagales > Cyclobacteriaceae > JAUILA01. Next base: position 36,005 of record CAYGOW010000004.1, on the reverse strand, counting down.
TTTGTTTCCTGCAGCATCAGGATATCGGGGTTGATGGCCCTGACACTATCCGTAAATTCTTTTTTAATGATCGCCCGGATCCCGTTGACATTCCAGGTGACTACAGATACTTTATTGCTCATAACGCGAAGATGCGCCTAATGGAAGAATATATCAAATCTGATCATTCAGATCGAAAGTGGTTTCTTCTATGTCACGCCTTGATAAGGCTGCCATCAGGGACCGGGTCACTCCACCGGGCTTTCCATTCCCGATAATCGTCTGGTCGATTTTCACAATCGGAATAATTCGCTTTATGGTGGAGGTCATAAATACCTCGTCCGCTGCCAGAACGGTTTCCAATTTCAATGGCACTTCAAGTACTGGCAGCTCCTGCCGTGCGATTTCCAGGACCAGGCCACGTGTAATACCGTTCAGCATACCTTCTCCGGGCGTAATGAGTGTCCCCTCCCGAAACGCGAAAATATTGCTTCGACTAAACTCAGAAACATTCCCCTGATGATGATAAAGGACCTCAATTGCCTGTTTTTCTCTTAGTTCAGGGGCCAGAAAAATCGCATTCATATAAGAGATCGTCTTTAGGTGAGCCAATTCTCTTAAAAATGGATGGGTGATCACTTTAGCGCCATAAAGAAAGACAGATTCCTCATAATTTTTCATGGGTTCATACGTCATCATCAGTGTTGGGGTTTCCGGCTCCCAGGGTGAAGATCCTCCTGTTAAAACTATCCGGACAGCTCCTTCATCGTATTGCTCAGGGTGTGAATGAATAAGTGCGCGAACTTGATCCGCCAATTCCTGCTTGCGAAACCCGTGATCCATACGACTCGCTTCGGCACCGGTCATGAATCGATCTAAATGACGATCCAGGTACATGGGAATTCCACCCCGCACCCTGAAATAATCAAAGATACCATACCCGCGGCGAACGGATAAATCCGAGATACTGACATGCGCTTCTGCTTCAGGAATCAGCGCGCCATTTAACATACAATACTTTTCCATAAAGCTGGGGAATTACGGGGCATTACTCCCACATAAATGTACGGTATGCGGTAATAATAATCTACAATTCACCGGTAAAACGCCGTATTCTTACTGGCACAGAAATCGCTTATTATTAGTAAACGAAATAACATTATGAAGAAAGATATCCAAACAGTCGGATTTGAAGCGAATGAAGATTTATTGGCTTTTGTTAATGACCGGATCGATCGGTTAAGTCGTTTCAATACCGGTATTACAGGAATAGATGTTTATTTAAAATCCGTCAAGAACGAGGACGACGAGACAAAAATCACGGAAATAAAAGTATTTCTGCCTGGCCCCTCATTGTATGCGGAATTTCAGGGCGAAAGCTTTCGGGAATCAATTATTGAAACAGTCGATAAACTCGAAAGCCAGCTAAGAAAAAGAAAAGAAATAAGAGATGAGAAAAGGTAATTAACGCTTATCCTTCGGGATAACAAATTTCAGGCCCGACCACACATCGTCTATCGCACATACTTTAATGTCCACGAGTTCGTGGTTTAGCCCTGCTTCCCGTATGCTTTCCCGGTCAAGATCTGTTGGTACACTGGAAATACGCTTAGGCCAGGAAATCCATATCATGGCATCCTTTTTCATATTCTCCCGGAGTAAAGGCAGCATTTCCATCAGAACCTCGCGTGTGGTAGCAAACAGATGAATAAAATCAGATGGTTCATGTCCATCTCCCCACTTTATTTCACCGGCCAGCACAATTTCTTTCCGGTAGCTGGGAGGTGCATTCATAATCCAAACAGACATGCCTTCCTTAATGCCAAGTTTTTTATACAAAGGAGCTTTTGAGTATCCGGCCATAGGTCGTTAGAATAATTCAGGTTAGAAAATCAAAAGCCCCAGGGTGTTGTTACCCCGGGGCCTTGCTATTATTTAATTATTGATCTTATCAAGAACTTGCATCACTTCTTTCACATGATCACGTGAAACATCCAGCAACTTTTTCTCATCATCATTCAAGTCCAGCTCGATGATCTTTTCAATACCGTTTTTACCCAGGACAACAGGTACCCCAAGGTAACAATTATCAATTCCGTATTCACCTTCAAGTTTGACACATACCGGAAATACACGACGCTGGTCTTTCACGATGGCCTCTGCCATCTGTGCTGCAGCCGAGCCCGGGGCATACCAGGCCGAGGTACCCATTAATTTTACAAGCTCACCCCCACCGGTTTTCGTTCGCTCAATGATTGCATTCAGCTTGTCTTCGTCGATAAGTTCGGTTACGGGAATACCGCCTACAGTGGTATAGCGAGGTAACGGCACCATGGTGTCCCCATGACCTCCCATCAAAACAGCCTGAATGTCTTTAGGCGATACATTCAGCGCTTCGGCAAGGAAAGACCGGTAACGTGCTGTATCCAGGATACCTGCCATACCCATCACCTTCGTGCGTGGAAGTTTGGAGGTGATATGGGCCTGGTACGTCATTACATCCAGCGGATTGGATACAACAATAATGATGGCATCGGGAGAATGTTTAACAACATTTTCAGTTACGGACTTTACAATTCCCGCATTGGTTTGAATAAGGTCATCCCGACTCATTCCTGGTTTTCTCGGCAACCCTGAGGTGATCACCACGACATCCGATCCGGCCGTTTTAGAATAATCATTGGTTGATCCAATCGTACGTGAATCGTACAGATTGATAGGTGATTTCTCCCAGATATCAAGCGCTTTTCCTTCTGCAATTCCTTCTTTGATATCCACCAAAACGATTTCATTAGCGATCTCGCGGTATGCCAGAACATCCGCACATGTGGCGCCGACATTACCAGCTCCAACTACAGTGATTTTCATAATATTATTACTTAGATTTTGATTGAGAATGTATATAGCCTGATAAGGCGAACCTCCCGGCCTATACAAAGGTAACGAAATGAGATTTTCTGTCTAAATGTAGCGGTATTTTTTAGTCCTGTTTGTAGAGCTGTCCGAGGTGAAAAAACCCGAATGATGACCGGTAAGCCTTAAACAGGTTCGAATTGTACTCACTGTAAATTTGAGCAAGCGCTTCCAGCATTTTAAGCTTCACTTTTTCGTGGCTTTCAAATATGGAAAAAATATTATCCTGGGGAATCACATAAAAAGATGCCCCGGAAGAATTGACAAAAGCATTCAGAACACGTTTGGTACCTCCTAGCATACAGCTTTCCCCCAAGGCACTTCCAGCTCCTACTTTCGTTACGGTTTCAAATCCCTCGTTTACGTCGATGGTTAACGTTACTTCACCCCTTTTCAATAAATAAAGGGCATGACTGGGATCCTCCCGAAAGAAAACCACCTCATCCTGTGCATAGGTACGTTCATGCAGATAAGGAATGAAATAGGACATTTCCTTATACGTTAAGGATTTAAATAACCGAACCCCCGACAGAAAATTAAAAAGTCGAAGTTCGTACGTCGTATAGGTTTTTTTAAACGGATTGATCATTCTCCAGGGAAATGTGTACTACATGCCGGGTATCCGGACTAATTTTGAACCGGTCATCTACTCTGTAGCCGATGACCCAAACAATATTGCCTCCAGATTCCAGCACACATACGCGTTCTTTCAAGTTTAACGGAATTTTCGCATCTATCATAAAGTCACTTACCTTTTTTTTACCGGTCATACCCAGGGGTTGAAACACATCCCCTTCCTTCCATTTGCGAATGGTCAGTGGATACACCAGGCGGTCAGCATCGACCGAAATGGCCTCCGGATTGCGATGAAAAAATCCGGTGTTTCGGCTCTTTTGGAATGAGAATGTTCCTAGAAAATGACTTACGGCCGCTGTAGGTTCTTCAACAACCAGTGTGTCTGGCTTCTCATCGTTGCGCTCAGATATAATCACGTATTTCCGGTCCAAATTCACCCGATGGGAGTCAGAAAGGTACAACTGTGTTCCGGAATTGGACGGAATATGACTTAGCAGATCGCGAACCTGAAAAACATTGAGCCCAAAAGGCCTGAATATTTCTTCGGCAACCGCCAGGTTCCTGGGGATCAAAGCGCGTCGTGCTATATACCAATCGCGACCCTGACGACTTGCATGGTCACGCATGATCCGTTCGGCCCGTTCCATGACCAGCAAATCCGTGTCACGTAATCTTCTGCTGGTCATGTCAAAAGAATTCTCCAGCGCCGGATTAAGCTTTTTCATTTCAGGAATAATGTGATGACGAATATAATTCCTGGTATAAACATCCTGTTGATTGGATTCATCTTCCCGCCATTCAAGTCCTTTCTGAATGGCATATGCTTCAATCTCGTCCCTTGTGGTGGTCAATAATGGCCGCACTATACGTCCTGATGTAGCCTTTATGCCGCGCAACCCCCTGACACCGGAACCACGGATAAAATTAATCAGGGCTGTCTCCAGCGAATCAGATAAATGGTGGGCGGTCAGTATCTTTTGAAAGTTCTCCTGGCGTCGGACACGTTCAAACCACTTATAGCGAAGTTGTCGAGCTGCCATTTGGGTGGATATGCCACCTTTCTCGGCATAATATTTGGTGTTGAAATGCTGGACAAAAAAATCAATGCCATGTTTTCGGGCGAGATCTTTTACAAATTCTTCATCCTCATCGGAGGCATCCCCCCGCAATTCAAAATTGCAATGGGCAATCGCAAATGGCTGTCCCAATTCAGCAATGAGATCTACTAACACAACAGAATCCATACCGCCGCTTACCGCTAACAACAGTCTGTCATCTGCCCGAATCAGATCCCTTTCCCTGATCAGGTTTAAAAATGAATCAGGAAGCATTCAACAGGGTCTTTTTTATGTAACTTTGTCTCTTTGATATGAACACGCTTTTTGTAAAAATAACGATTTTGTGCATAGTTGCGTCACTTTCTGCGTTTGCTCAGAATCCGCAGCAGATCAAAATTCAACAAGGCGATACCTTATGGACCATCCGGACTGCTGAGGGCGAAATTACGCGGATCCTGGGTAATGTAATTATCTCTCAAAGCGAAACAACCATTTACAGCGACAGCGCCAACTGGTACAAAAAGACCAATCAGATCGAGTTCTTCAGCAATATTCGTATCACCGATGGTGATTCCATAAACATTACTGCAGATCGACTGATATACGATGGCAACGAAAAAATAGCCAAATTACGGGAGAATGTTGTGTTCCGTAAACTTAACCGGGCTACGCTCTATACCGATAATCTCGACTATTATCGCCTGAGGCAGGAAGCGCGTTACTTCCAGGGAGGCAAACTGGTGGATAGCACCAACGTTCTGACCAGCAATAAAGGATATTACCAGGTAAATACCAATATGGCTTCCTTTAAACGGGATGTTGTACTTATCAATCCCGATTATACCCTGAAATCCGACACCCTTCAATATCATACAAAAACGAACATCGTTTATTTTCGGGGCCCTACGGAAATAATTGATTCGGAAGGGGCGGTAGTGAATTTGGAAACGGGCCAATACAATACAAGGATAAAGCGATCTGATTTGCGTATAGGCGAGATTCAGACCATATCCTATAAGATCACAGGGAAACGAATGACCTCGGATGACACACAAAAAACCGCACGGGCACAGGGAAATGTGATCATCCTTGGGAAGGAGAATGATATCATTATCAGCGGTGAGGACAGCAGATACGACAAAAAGTCGGGGATTATTAAAATCTACGGCAATCCGGTCATGAAAAAAATCATGGAAAATGACACATTGTTCCTCTCCGCGGATACCTTGATGGCCATTGAAAATGTTGATCCTGCCAAGGAACGGTTACTGGCCTATCATAACGTGAAAATATTTAAATCAGATTTACAGGGAAAGGCCGACTCTATGGCCTACTTTTCAGCCGATAGTCTCCTCTATTTCTATAAGGATCCAGTGCTTTGGACCGGTGTGAACCAAATGACAGCCGACTCAATCCGGGTACTGATCAGAAATAATACCATCGACAAAATGATCATGAACCTGAATTCATTTGTCGTTTCTGAGGACAGCCTCAACAATTATAATCAGATTAAAGGCAGGGATATGACGGCCATCTTCAGGAACCGGCAAATGCATCATGTGGATGTGGAAGGTAATGCCGAAAGTGTTTTCTATGCACTCGATGAAAATAACACCTATCTGATGGGTGTCAACAAAAGCATCAGCAGTAATATGCGGATAAATTTTAAACAGAACAGAGCCGATAACATCTCATTTTACGTCCAGCCCGCGGCAGATTTTATCCCTCCCCATGAACTTCTGGAAGAACAAAAGAGATTACCTGGTTTTCTCTGGCGCGGGGAAGAACGCCCCACTAAAGCAGAGGTTCTACATATGGAAATTCCTGAATTGATGCCTCAATCCGACAAAACTGAGGCGCAAAAGGGCTGATTTACAGATAATTTGATTCAGGATATTACATCCCTGAAATTTCTACCAATATTAGTTAGAAGAATAAGCCGAATTTTGTAACTTCAAGTAGGAAGCGTTCGTAACGACTAATAGATATATTTTATTGTATCTGCGTATGAAGAAAATCTACTGTGTCATCATATTTCTATCTATCTGCTTCGTCAGTGCGAGGGCACAGAGTTTTGAACTTATTGATGCCCCGGCATCGATGAATGTTGCGATCGGAGAACGTATCGTTCTTCCTGTTTCAATCCGTAATACCACAGACCGGCCCCTTCAGCTGATTGTTCAGCGAACGGACCATATCCTTGGTACAGGACAAACAAATTATTTCTGCTGGGGCTCCGACTGTTTTTCGCCGGAAACCGAACGTATGCCGGTATCTAAACGAGTAGCCGCTCGTTCCGCCACCGATAATTTTAAGATCATTCTCGAAACAGGTCTTAACTCCGGGTTTAGCACGGTCAAATACCAAATTTATGACCGGGATAATCCAATGGATGTGATTGAATATGAAATCACCTTCAATATTGAAGAACGTCAGAATGCGAGCAGGATTTTTGACTCAAGAGCGATACGCATCAATGATGTGTACCCCAATCCCGTAAAAGATTTTGCCATCGTCGATTATAACCTGCTTGACCGTGATGTCAAAGCAAAGGTGATTATACACAATGTTTTGGGAAGCGTTATGGCAGAATATGAACTACCTTATCTGGAAAATAAAGTCAAAATACAAACCGGCGACTACAATGCGGGTGTATATTTTTACACGCTGTATCTCGATAATGACGGGGTCATGACACGAAAGCTGATCGTTCGAAAATAATCCGCCCTGAAGGGCACTAAACTCCCCTCTTTTACTGTTACGTAACCTGGAGATAGCTTATTCGTTGCTTATTATAAACGTCTCACCTATATTTGCACCCCTATGTATAAAATGGTTTTTATCAGGTCATTTTTTATTGTTTTATTAGCGGCATTTGCTCTGGCATCCTGCGGTAAATTCCGTAAGATAGAAAGAAGTGAAGACTGGCGGGTAAAATATGAAGCCGCTATACAATACTACGAGGATGAAGAATATTACCGGGCATCGGTGCTATTCGAGCAAATTCTCCCAATAGTCCGGGGTATGCCGGAAGGTGAAAAAGTCCAATTCTATTACGCATATGCCCAGTATTACCAAGGAATGTATACATTGGGCGCACATCATTTCAAGACATTCTACGAGACCTATGGCCGGAGTGAATTTGCCGAAGAAGCCTATTTCATGTACGCTTATTCTTTGTACGCGGACTCACCTGCCTTTAACCTCGACCAAACAAATAGCCAGCAGGCGGTGATGGCCATGCAAATGTTTTTAAATCGTTATCCAACAAGTGAATTGGTTGACGAAGCATCCAAGGTCGTCAATGAAATTCAGGTAAAACTGGAGCGTAAGGGATATGAAAACGCCAAGCAATATTTTAAACTTGAGAATTACAATGCGGCAGTCGTTGCCTTTGAAAGCTTCAGCAATAATTTCCCGGATTCGGAATACAACGAAGAAATCGCTTACTTGAAGTTTATTGCGCAATATCAATACGCGATGAAAAGCATTTATACCAAGCAACTGGAGCGATTCAGGTTGGCAAATAAATATTACCTTGAATTTTTAGACAAATATCCTTCAAGTGATTTTCTGCGTGATGCCGAAAAACGCTACCAGGATAGTCTGGAAAAAGTATCTGATTTAGCAAAATTATAATTTAATATCAATATGGTACCTCAGTCATCAATTATCACCTATGACATGGATAAGTTGTCGGAACAAACCGGAAACATCTATGAAGCCGTAGCTGTCATTTCTAAACGTGCACGACAAATTGCCGTCAACGTAAAAGAGGAATTAAACAGCAAACTGGCTGAATTTGCTTCGACAGTAGATAACCTGGAGGAGATCTTCGAAAACAGGGAGCAGATTGAAATCTCCCGCTTTTACGAGCGCATGCCAAAGCCTACCAGCATTGCCATAGAGGAATATCTGGATGGAAAAGTGATGTTCAGGGAGCGAGATGAAGATCCAACTGCCGAACTAGAATTATAGGGCAAAGATGCTCAACGGGAAAAAAATCCTGGTTGGTATTACGGGCAGTATTGCGGCGTACAAGTCAGCAATACTGGTAAGAGGATTAGTTAAAGCCGGTGCGGAAGTGCGAACTGTCATGACCCCATCGGCTCACTCATTTATTACCCCGCTAACAATCAGCACCGTTTCCAAAAATCCGGTTCTTACCGAATTTCAAAAGTCTGATACCGGTGAATGGAATAACCATGTAGAATTGGGTGTATGGGCCGACGCAATGGTTCTCGCACCCGCTACCGGGAATACACTGGCCAAAATGGCTCATGGCATTTGTGATAACCTCCTGCTTGCTACCTACCTGTCGGCCAGATGCCCTGTATTCGTGGCACCGGCAATGGACCTGGATATGTGGCAACATCCTGCGACGCAAGCCAATATCAATTTACTTACCTCCTATGGAAATTATGTCATCGAGCCGGAGCATGGTGAACTAGCCAGTGGTTTGGTAGGGACAGGAAGAATGGCAGAACCCGAAATTATTCTTGAACAGTTACAGGACTGGTTCAAAAAAAAAAGCCCTTTAAAAGATAAAAAGATACTGATAACGGCAGGGCCTACCTACGAACCGTTAGACCCGGTCCGTTTCATAGGCAATCACTCTTCCGGCAAAATGGGCTATGCGCTGGCGAAAGTATTCACCGATCTGGGGGCAACCGTCACTCTGATAAGCGGGCCTACTGCCCTGCCAAACCCGGGTCAGGGTATTGAGCGGATAGACGTAATGACCGCAGAAGAAATGTATCAGGCCGCTTCTGACCACTTTGATACTTGCGATGCAGTTATTCTGGCAGCCGCAGTCGCTGATTATCGCCCATCCTCAGTTGCCAAAGAAAAAATCAAGAAATCCCAGGAGGAAAGTAGCATTGCCCTCACCAAAACGACGGATATTGCCGCCAGTTTAGGAAAACGAAAAAAGAAGCAGGTTTTGGTTGGCTTTGCGCTGGAAACAGAAAATGAAACTGAAAACGCTAAAGCAAAGTTGACCAAAAAGAACCTTGACTTTATAGTACTTAACTCACTTCGGGACCAGGGTGCGGGGTTTGGTTTTGATACGAATAAGATAACTATACTTGACAAAGAAAATAATATCCGCGATTTTGAGTTAAAGAGTAAACAAGAAGTGGCCAAAGATATCGCCGCAGTTGTTCAAGAGAGATTAATATGATCCGGTTAGTTTTCATCAGCATATATTCCCTACTATTTTTTGTTGTACAGGCACAGGAACTGAACTGCAATGTGACAATCAACGCCGAACAAGTTCAAACCTCCGACCGCCAGATTTTCGAGGACATGGAAAATGCCTTTGAATCATTCCTCAATGATAATCAATGGTCACCTGATGCATTCGAAGGGTTTGAACGAATAAATTGCAACATCATCATAACACTTCAAAACACACAGACATTGGGTAATTTCACCGGTACTGCGCAAATTCAAACCGCCCGGCCTGTGTATAATTCAAATTATGAATCCATTCTCCTGAACTATGCAGACAGAGACTGGCAATTTGACTATGTGGAATCCCTGCCGCTCAATTTTAACGATAATACTTATACCACCAACCTGACCTCCCTCCTGGCCTTCTACGCTTATGTGATACTTGGCATGGATTACGATTCTTTCGGATCCCTTTCCGGCACGCCCTACCTGCAAAAGGCACAAGCCGTCATGAACAATGCGCAAACCTCCAACCGTCCGGGGTGGGATGCACTTGGCAGCACGAGAAACCGCTATTGGCTGATTGAGAATTTGACCAATCAACAGATGCAAACTATCCGGGAAGGAATTTATGACTACCACCGGCTGGCATTGGACCAATACGAACAGGACCCTGAAAAGAGCCGTGAACTCATACTGGGTGTACTGGAAAAACTACAGGCTGTAAAACGCACTTACCCTAATTCAATTCTTGTCATAAGCTTTCTTGACGCGAAAACAGATGAGTTAGTCAAGATATTCTCCGATGGAGACCTCAACACACGGCGACGGGCATTTGAAATAATGACCGCACTGGACCCATCTAAACGCAATCAGTTTGAAAAGATTCTCAACTGATCTGCATGGCAAAAAGACAAAAGCGTATTTCATTTAATGCCGGAATTCCAAAAGAAGTATCTGATTTGATAAACTCTGCGTGTACACTTGTTAAGATGGATAACAGCGTTATTTTTGTAACCATTGTTTCCGTGACAAGTAGTATCTTAACAATACGGGATCAGAGAAGAAATATCAAAAAGGTCCCCACAAAAGACATCAGAGAAATTATTGTGGATTCACATGCTTAAAAATCTGCACATACAAAATTATGCCCTCATTGAATTCCTGGAAATTCAACCAACCAACGGACTCAATGTAATTACTGGCGAAACCGGAGCAGGTAAATCCATTCTGCTTGGCGCGGTCGGACTTCTCCTTGGGAATCGTGCAGATACCAGTGTCCTTTTTAATTCTGAAAGTAAATGTATTATTGAAGGGACCTTCCATCTGGGGGATTATAAGTTGCAGGATTTCTTTAAAGAAAACGAACTGGATTACGACCAGGAGACCATTATCCGGCGTGAAATAAACCCGGCAGGTAAATCCAGGGCATTTATAAATGATACCCCGGTAAATCTGGATGTCCTCCGTAACCTGGGAAGCCGGCTTATGGATATTCATTCACAACACGAATCCTTGCTCCTGGGCAGGTCCAATTTTCAATTAACCCTTCTCGACAGTTTTGCTTCGTGCCTGGAAACACGGGAATCGTACAAGGAGACATTTGGGAAGCTCAAAAATGAGTTATCGCGACTTGAACACCTGACCGAAGAAAAAACCCGGCTGGAAAAAGAAGCGGACTATCAACAATTCATTTTGGAAGAATTAATTGCCGCCCGGTTAGAGAACGGGGAGCAGGCACGTCTGGAGGAGGAACTTCAGCAAATGGAACATGGGGAAGAAATTAAAAAAGGTCTCCTGGAAGCCACATATCTGCTGGATGAAGGTGAAGCCCCAATTCTCGGCAGCCTTCGCACGGCGAAAGGATTATTGGCGACTCTGAGCAGGTACGGCGAAAAGTATACCTCCCTGTTCGAAAGATTAAATAGTAGTTTGATCGAACTGGATGATCTGGCTGCCGAAATACTACAAGCGAGCGAGGAAGTGGAATTCAATCCTGAAGATGCGGAAACCATTCAAGATCGCCTGAGCCTGATATACCAGTTACTAAAAAAGCATCACGTATCTTCCGTGGGTGAATTAATCGAAATTCAGGAAAACCTGGAGAAAGAGGCACTGCACTATCATGACCTGGATGGTGAAATAGAAGCAACGAAAAAGAGATGTGATGCACTCCGGGAAGACGCACAGGCACAGGCACGGACACTTACGAAGAAAAGAACTCTGGCCGTACCATCTCTGGAATCTGAGATGATCAAACTTCTCCGGGAAGTAGGAATACCAGAAGCCTCGTTCAAAATCAAGATAACACAGGGAGAATTAAATCAAAACGGCCAGGATCAGATTGAGCTTCTTTTCTCAGCCAATAAAGGCATTGCTCCCCAGCCACTGATGAAGGCTGCTTCAGGCGGTGAATTCAGCCGGCTCATGTTCTGTATTAAACGAATACTGGCAGAAAAAATATCCCTCCCCACCATTATATTCGATGAAATTGATACAGGCGTATCCGGTGAAATCGCATTGAAAATGGGCGAAATGATGCGCTACATGGCCGGCAGGCACCAGATCATTGCCATCAGCCATCTACCACAAATGGCCGCACGGGCTGATAAACATTATTTTGTCTATAAGGAAATCGGAGAAAAAACTTCCGTTAGCAAAATCAGGGAACTTTCCGCCCAGGAGCGAATCGAAGAAATCGCCAAAATGATTGGAGGCAAAACACCATCCGACAACGCAAGGGAAAGTGCCCGGGAGCTAATCAACTTATTGTAAGCTACTACTCAACTGTAGTTCATTTGGGGTTTCATGCCCATAAAATAAAAAAACCTCCCGGACGCATCCGGGAGGTGTCGTTTAAAAAATGACGTACAGAGCCAGCTAAAAAATTACAACCAACAACCACTACAAAATTGGAAATAAGCAGGCCGTTATATCTGTATGTCCAGAAAATCTAGTCTACATTGTCATGCAGAAACCGGTTATTCCCTAATATCTGATTGTCATCATTCAGATTATATTTCGATACATGGGGCTCCGATGAATGTGGCACGCTCTGCAGGTTAATATCCCGCCGCAGATAAGCCGGCACATCCAGTCGTTCCTTAAGATCGTGGGCATTCAATTCGTATCGACCTGCTCTTTTGAGTCGATCAACACGTTCCTGTGATGCCTGTCGCAACCTGTCACGGGTATCATGAATTTCCATCAGGCCGTCATCATTGATCATCTGATCCTGCGAATCTTCGCTGGATATTTCGAATTCATCATCTTCTGCCCGAAACAAATCATCTTCCTCATCTTCATCATCAAGTCGGTTTACCGGCTTCACAAATGAATATGAAGGCTCTGATTGAAATGATTCTGAAGGTTCCTCTTCTTTTATAACCCGGCTTGTAATTTCAGAGGTTGATTCATTCACGGAATTATCTCTTTCGAATAATTCGGCTTGCTTGGGGCGGTCAAGATCAAAAACACGTCGCTGATTAGACTCCCTTATATACTCATTGGACCCTTCGGCCTGGGCTTTATCAAAGCCTGTTGCAATAACCGTCACCCGAATATAGTCTTCCAGTTCCGGATCCACTCCGTGACCGAATATTACCTCGGCATCTTCTCCCGCCTCTTCCTGAATGTACTCGGTAATCTCTGAAAGTTCATCCATTTGCAATTCAGCCTGTTCGCCGGAAATAATCGAAAGCAATATTTTTTGAGCTCCAAGGATGTCACGGTTATCCAAAAGCGGCGAAGAGAGTGCCTCTTCTGCTGCCTTTCTGGCCCTGTTCTCCCCTTTCGTCTGGGCACTGCCCATGACAGCGGCACCCGCATTGTGCATAACAGTTCGTACATCCTGAAAATCGACGTTTACATACCCCGCGACTGTTATAATTTCAGCGATTCCCTTGGCAGCCGTAGTCAGTATATTGTCGGCTTGGCCGAATGCATTCCCGATTGAAAGGTTGCCATAAATCTCACGAAGCTTATCGTTAAGAATAACGAGCACCGTATCACAAGACTCTTTGAGCTCTTCTATCCCTTTCTTAGCCTGGGCATATTTTTTCTTTCCCTCAAAATTGAAAGGAGCCGTAACGATACCTACGGTAAGTATGCCCATTTCTCTGGCAATGTTAGCAATAACCGGTGCTGCTCCTGTTCCGGTTCCTCCTCCCATACCAGCAGTAATAAACACCATCTTGGTGTCATTCCCCAGAAGGTCCCGTATGTCCTCCTTGCTTTCAAGGGCGGCGTTTTTACCTACCTCGGGATTTGCACCTGCGCCTAATCCTTCGGTCAGGTTTACGCCTATCTGTAATTTATTGGGAACCGAACTGATTTTAAGTGCCTGCGAATCCGTATTACATACGACAAATTCCACATCTTTAATTCCCTGGCTGAACATATGGTTGACGGCATTACTTCCACCGCCTCCCACGCCGATCACCTTGATAATCGATTTATGGTGCTTCGGCAAATCAAACTTATACGTGTTTTCTTGCATGATATAAAATATTTAGTGGTTGTTCTTTTTTGGTGTTTTTGGATTAATAATCATTCTTGCCATCAAGATCATCGATCAATAACCCCTTTGTTTTATTCAGGATCTTGGAGAAGAAGTCTCCGCCTCCTGTCCGCACCTTCTTCTCCGGACGCCCGCTTTCTCTTGCCTGCTTGTAGCGGTTTTCCCGTTCATCAATCGCACGGAATCCTGATAATACAAGTCCTACCGACGTAGCAAACATCGGACTCTTCACTGCGTCAACTTTACTACGGCCCAAGTGCTCATTTGGATATCCGATTCGGGCATCCATCCCGGTCATGTATTCAACGAGCTGCTTCAGACTGCTGAGCTGTGACCCACCACCTGTGATGACGATTCCGCCTGCCAGTCTGTTTTCATATCCTGAAGTGATTATTTCCGCATGCACCAATTCAAATATTTCTTCCATCCTGGCCTCAATGATGTGAGCCAGATTTTTGATGGATATCTCTTTAGGTGATCGGTTACGAATGCCCGGAATAGACACGATCTCATTCGGACTGGCCTCTTCGGCAATGGCTTTTCCAAATTTCGTCTTCAACAATTCGGCCTGGTGCTGCATGACCATACAACCCTGCTTAATGTCTGAAGTAATGATATTACCTCCAAAAGGGATCACTGCCGTATGGCGAATGATATTATCATGGAAAATCGCAATATCAGTGGTACCGCCGCCAATATCCACCAGGCAAATTCCCGCTTCTTTTTCCTCATCACTTAGCACTGCAAGACTGCTGGCCAGTGGCTCAAGGATCAGGTTTTCTATTTCAAGTCCGGCACGACGAACACATTTATTAATATTATTGATCGCGTTGGTCTGGGCTGTAATTACATGAAAATCAGCTTCAAGTTTTACTCCTGACATACCTACAGGGTCCTTAATGCCTTCCTCGTAGTCTACGGTATAATCCTGTGGCATCACATGAATGATTTCACTGCCCGGCGGAATGACAATGCGGTACATATCGCTGTTCAGTCGATTAATGTCCTCAATTGTTATTTCATCGTCATTGCTTGAGCGGGTAATACTGCCATGATGAATCGAACTCTTGATGTGTTGTCCTGCGATACCGACATTTACTACATTGATATCAATGCCTGATTGGTCTTCCGCCTCGCGAACGGCTTTCTCAATCGCATTGACTGTCTTGTCAATGTTTGTCACTATACCGCGGATAACACCGTCCGATTCGGCCTTACCCATACCAAGCACTTCCAATTTTCCAAATTCATTCTTTCGTCCGACTATCGCGCATATCTTGGTGGTGCCGATATCCAAACCAACTACGATTTTGTCATTTTCCATGGTTGTACTTCTTTTTGTTAGTGGTTGTTAATAATTCTATTCTGCTATGATCTGATCTTTGTATTGCACATTCACCCGCGTATAGGCATTCCATCCCTTTGCAGGCAGGATCTTCTCATAAAATATTTTTAGTTTTTTGAATTTATCTTCCAATTCTTCCGGCTGACCAAATTCAATTTTTTGTCTTGTTACCTGGGGATACAAGATGATGTCCATATCACTTTTTATTTCTACCTGGGCAATCTGGGCTTTCCAGAATGGATCCTGATAGATGTATTGCAAAAGCGCATAGAGTTTCTCCCCTTCCTCCGTCTTCCAAAGGGGCTCTTTAAGTAATTCTTTGACATTCCCGGATAGTAAAACCGTACGGGCTGTAAATTTTTCCGAAACAGGAAGAATAGTGCCATCCTCTGCCACATAGGCGTGTGGGCCATCTGTGCGAATGATCCGTGCCATCGGCCGTTGCAGATCCACATGCACCAATAAGTTTCCTTTCAGATCTTTATAAATCTCTGCGTCACCAATAAAATATTCTTCCTGGAGCCGGTTTTCCATATCCTTTAAATCAAGCTCTGAAAAATGTACGCCCTTAACCATGCGCTGGCTGTTATTGGTAATGAGCTGAATTACATCCTGATCATCCACGAAGTAGTTCTCATACTGGTTACTGATTTTTACAATTATATCCAGGCATACGTCACCGGTTTCGCTTCGTTCAGCAAACCCAATGGCGCCCAGAACACACGCGGAAAAAAGGAACACTTTTACGCCTTTGCTGATATGTAATTTCTTTAGCTTCATTCTGCTTCCTCCATAAATTTTTTAACAGGCTCTACCAGGCGGTCGATACTCCCCGCCCCTACTGTCGCGACCAATGATGGGGAGAGCCGTTCCAATAAACCTATTAGTTCATCGGCCTCCACGAGGTATTTATTCTCCGAATCAATCAGGTCATATAGCATCTTCGAAGTGACTCCCTCCAGTGGTTCTTCACGGGCCGGATAAATAGGCAGGAGAATAATCTGGTCAGCAATAGACAAACTTTTGGCAAACTCCCCGGCAAAATCCCGTGTACGGCTAAACAGGTGTGGCTGAAAAATTACCGTAATAGGACGGTCATTAAATAAAGCCTTCAGTGAGGTTAGAAAAGCACTTATTTCTACCGGGTGATGGGCATAATCATCCACCAATACCCTGTTCCTGGTTCGGAGAACGAATTCAAATCGTCGCTTTACGCCTCTGTAATTCTCCAGTCCGGCTTTCACAATATCTTCCGAAACGCCCAGGTATAAAGCAACTGCGATGGCAGCTACGGCATTTTCAACATTATGAAAACCAGAGACACCGAGACGGATACCCACAATGCGGGTATCGTTGTCTATATAGTCGAATACAAAAAAACCATTATCAATGGTAATATTTTCGGCAAAAAATTGCCCCTGGTTTATTCCATAGGTTCCAGTACTTGTCTCGAAGCTGGCATCAACGAGCTCGCTGGCTACCTTCTCCTGGACAAAAAGCTGTCCCTTCTTATTAATCTGATGTATAAATTCTTTGAATGATTCTTTTAGCGCCCGGTCATCCCCGTAAATGTCCAGGTGATCTGCATCTGCGGATGTCACCACAGCCACATTCGGATGCAGTGTCAAAAACGACCGGTCATATTCATCTGCTTCAACCACCGCAATGGCCTGATTCAACGCCCCTTCGTTTGGAATGAAATTGCCCCTGGCATTGACACTAATTCCCCCCAGGAAGGCAACGATATCCTTTCCGCCTTCTTTTAATAAATGAGCAATCATGGAAGAAGTCGTTGTCTTGCCGTGCGTGCCCGCAACGGCTACCGTAAACATCCCTTCAGTGATTTTACCCAGGACTTGTGACCTTTTAAATAAATCGCACCCCAATGACTTAAGGTGTATCATTTCCCTGTGGGTTGCAGGTACAGCAGGCGTATAAATAACCAGCAACCGTGAAATATTCGAGGTGAATTGCGCTGGTATCTGGTTTGGATCATCCTCGTAGTGAATGGAAATTCCTTCACTTTCGAGGGCCTCGCTAAGGGAAGAAGAAACCCGATCATACCCCGCAACCTGGAATCCATTGCGGTTAAACCACCGGGCCAGCGCACTCATACCAATGCCGCCAATGCCAATGAAATATACGTTATGGTAGTGATCTATTCTCACCTGATTATTTCCTCCACCTGGTTAACAATATCTTTTGTTGCCTCCGGCCGGGCCATTTTACGAATGTTCGTAGCCAGTCTCTTCCGCTCCTCCATATCCGCCACCAATTCCAGTGCGGTATTAACCAATAATCGGGGGGAGTCCGCATCACTGACCATTCGGGCCGCATCTTCGGAGACCAATGCTTTCGCATTTTTGGTTTGATGATCTTCTGCCACATTTGCAGACGGAACAAAGATGACCGGCTTGCCGACGATGCATAATTCGGAAATTGACAAGGCACCTGCTCTTGATATGACAATATCAGCGGCCGCATAGGCCAGATCCATTTCCCGTATAAATTCGAGCAACCGGATATCTGAGAGGTCTTTGTCAGAAGCACGCTGATTCATCTCCTCATAATAAAGCTTACCGGTTTGCCAGATGACCTGGATCTTTCCTTCGATAAATTTTGCCAGTCCATCACTTATACAATTGTTTATGGACCGGGCTCCCAGGCTTCCGCCGATTATTAATACCACGGGTTTCCCCGCTTTAAGACCAAAATGTGACAAGCCTTTCTCCCGCTTATCGGCCACATTGAGAATATCCTGTCGAACTGGATTTCCCGTAATGGTTATCTTCTCTGCGGGGAAGTAACGCTCCATGCCCTGGTAGGCAACACAAATCTTATTTACCTTCTTGCCCAGGCGTTTATTGGTTATGCCTGCATGGCTGTTTTGTTCCTGGATCAGGGAAGGGATCCCTTTGCCAGTAGCAGCCAGCATAATCGGTCCACTGGCAAAACCTCCAAAGCCCAAAACAGCATTCGGCTTAAATTTGGCGAGGATATTCCGCGCCGCGAAAAGGCTGTAAATGAGCTTAATTGGGAAAAGTAGGTTTTTCCAGGTGAGACGACGCTGTAGTCCGCTAATCCATAATCCTTTGATTGGAAATCCTGATTCCGGGACTTTGGTCATTTCCATTTTACCTTGTGCCCCGACAAACAGAATTTCAGCATCCGCATACCGGTGCTTGATTTCCTGAGCAACCGCCAGTGCCGGATAGATATGTCCGCCGGTACCGCCGCCGCTGATAATTATTCGATATGGTTGCGATTTACTCACTAGGCAGCACGTGCAATATTTCTGTTTGTTTCACTTTTTGTCATAAATGCAGGATCTGTTTCACCGCGGCTTACGCTCAGAATAATGCCAAGGGAAATTCCTGTAAACAGTAGCGATGTTCCGCCCATACTTACCATGGGTAATGGCAGACCTGTTACAGGTCCCAGTCCGACCACAACCCCCATATTTACCATTGCCTGCATGACAATGGCAAAGCTAAGCCCGGCCGAAAGCAAGCCGCCATAGGCTCGCTGGCTCATATCCACCGCACGCATACCACGGAATAACAGGATTAAGTAAAGGACGAGGACAAATCCTCCGCCTATCATGCCGTATTCCTCGATGATTATCGCATAGACAAAGTCAGAATAGGGATGCGGGAGAATATTTCGTTGCTGGCTATTCCCAGGGCCCTTACCGGCAACGCCACCGGTAGCCACGGCAATACGAGCGTGCTGTGCCTGAAAAGGAAGATCGTCCCCATTCATAAAACTTTCAATCCGGCTTTTAGCCGTTTCTGCTCTCGAACCAAACTGAAGAGCTACCACTCCGGCCAGACCTCCTACCACAACCAGCATGGCCAGATATTTGACAGGCACACGTCCGATAAACAGAATCAGCATACAGGTGAGAAATAAAAGGAAGGCAGAGGACAAATTGGATAATGCGATCAATCCGCAAATTGCACCACACCAGAAAAGCATCGGAATCAGTGATTCTTTCAGATCAGCAATATTCTGCTGTCTCTTCGAAAGCATGCCCGCCAGGTTCATGATCAAGGCAAGACTTGCCAGATCAGACGGCTGAAACGAAGCATTCACCAGTGGAATGGTCAGCCAGCGGTTGGCCTGATTCAATTCCGTTCCATCTGTATATGTATACAACAATAATGGAATACTCACCCAAAGAGCGAGTTTAGATAATTTGAAATAATACCTGTAATCAATTTTGTGTGCTGCCCACATAGCAAAAAATCCAAGCCCTACTAACAAGGTGTGTTTGATCAGGTAGGTTTCTGGGTTGGACATTCGTTTAAAAGCCAGTGTACCGGTAGCACTATAGACAACTAAAATCGAAATGAGCGACAAGGCAATGACGACCGCCCAAATAATCGGGTCGCCCTGCATATGTTTATCCGCCCATTCTTTCACCTTTACCATCATTGCTTCAGCGATTTATTTTCAAATTCTTCTTTCAACTCCAAAACAGCCTTTCTGAACTGGTCGCCCCGGTCCTCATAGTTTCGAAACAGATCAAAGCTTGCACAGGCCGGAGAAAGGAGTACCACATCATGACTGTCCGCGTAGTCCAGGGCACTGCGAACGGCTTGCCCGATATCATCGGTTTCCAGCAGCTTGACAATCTTGTCATGAAAAGCATCCCGTAACTTCTTATTGTCTTTTCCAAGGCATATTAGTGCCTTCACCTTGCGGTTAACCTCATCCATGATGAGATCATAATTATTTCCCTTGTCGACGCCTCCGGCAATCCAGACCAGCGATTCCTCGAAGCTGCCGAGGGCATATTTTACCGCATCCACATTGGTCGCTTTTGAATCATTGAAGAAACTCACGTCATTAATGGACCCGACATATTCCAGGCGATGCGGGGCATTCTTAAATGTCTTTAAACCGGTACGAATGTCATCTTCGGAAACACCACAGAGACGAGCTGCCTCCACTGCACTAAGCATATTGCCCGCATTGTGCAAACCGCGTAAAACCGTGTCATCCTGAGCAATTGTAAATCCCTGAAAGTGTAATATTCCATCGTTATACCATGCCGATAGTCCTTCGCCATTCTCCAGTGAAACCTTCTTAAGCTGTGCATGGATACTCGCAACATGGTTTTCCATAGGTACCTGATCCGGGTTCACGATCAGGAACTCATCGGGCGACTGGTTTTTGGTGATCCGGAATTTACTGGCCACGTAATTGTCGAAGCTATAGTCGTACCGATCAAGGTGATCGGGGGTGATGTTTAGTAACAAGGCAATATGAGGCCGGAACGTACGAATACCGTCCAGCTGAAAACTGCTCATTTCAACTACCCAATAGTCTTTGTCTCCTTCCACCAGCTGTGCTGCCAGGCTTTTTCCGACATTCCCCGCAAGTCCGACATTGAGGCCTGCTTCCCGAAGCAAATGATAGGTGAGCAATGTGGTGGTAGTTTTTCCATTCGTTCCCGTAATCGCTATAATTCTAGCAGACGTAAAACGATAAGCAAACTCCAGTTCGTCGATAATCTCAATACCCTTGTTGATAGCTTCAGCCACAATCGGAACCTTGGGTGAGATACCCGGACTCTTGACAATCAGATTTGACCGGAGAATACGTTCGATGGAATGTCCGCCTTCTTCATAGGCAATGCCACGGGCATCCATCAAGGCCTTGCGATCCGGATGAATTGTCCCGTATTCGGAGACAAAGACATCATACCCCTTGGCCTTTGCCAACAGTGCTGCCCCTGTGCCGCTTTCTCCAGCGCCCAATATGATTATTTCACGAATCACTTATGCCATTCCATTTGATCAATACGATCATCCGAATGCATTACCATTTCGGACAATCGCCTAATTCCTTTTTTAAATTCACGTTCAAGCCAACTTAGAATCATCATGAGTATATCACAGCTGTTGATCATCTTAATTTTAATGTTGCCAAACTTAAAATTGCCAATAGGATTCCTACCATCCAGAATCGCGTAACGATCTTGGATTCATGTAAATTCATCATCTGATAATGATGATGAAGAGGTGACATCCGGAATATCCGGCGGCCTTCCCCATACTTTCGTTTTGTATACTTGAAATATCCTACCTGAAGAATAACCGATAGGTTTTCAATCAGGAATATCCCGCATAGTAGCGGAATCATTAGTTCTTTTCTGACGATCAAGGCAATAACGGCTATGATCCCTCCCAGCGAGAGGCTTCCAGTATCTCCCATGAATACCTGGGCGGGATAGGAATTGTACCATAAAAATCCGAGACAGGCCCCGACAAAGGCAGAGCAAAAGATTACTACCTCACCCAGGTTAGGCATGTGCATAATATTCAGGTACTGACTAAAATCGACACGGCCTGACAGGTACGCAAAAATGGCCAGGGTAAGCCCAATAATGGCAGAGGTGCCAGCCGCCAATCCGTCAATCCCATCGGTGATATTCGCCCCGTTACTCACCGCGGTAATGATAAATATGACGATCAATACGTAGATGACCCAGGTATATCCCTCTTCGACAAATGGAAGGAGACGGTCATAATCCAACTCATTATTTTTTGTAAAGGGTACGGTGGTTTTTGACGATTTTACATCCTCGTAGGTACGGACGATTTCATTATCGACAATTCGCGTTTCCCCTGAATATTCGCGGACAATGACATCATCATTGAAATAGAGTGTCACCCCGACGATGATCCCGATCCCTATCTGTCCGACTACTTTAAACTTACCCGCAAGTCCCTTTTTATTTTTTAAGAATACCTTGATGTAATCATCCAAAAACCCAATCACCCCAAGCCAGACCGTCGTGATGACAAGCAGAACGATATAAACATTATCAACCCGGGCAAAAAGTAATACAGGCACCAGTATTGCTGCAATGATGATAAGCCCTCCCATTGTCGGGGTACCCTTCTTCTCCATCTGACCTTCCAGTCCCAGGTCACGGATACTTTCACCTACCTGCTGACGGCGGAGATAATTAATGATTCGCTTTCCAATCAGTATGGCCACAAAAAGTGACAGGAAAGCCGCCATACCCGCGCGAAATGAGATGTATTGAAACACACTGGCTCCAATCAGGTCAAATTCACGTTCTAAATAATCAAACAGGTAATACAGCATTCCTTAACTCGCAAAAAGATTTAACATTCGGCTCAATACTTCTTTATCATCAAACGGGTGTTTAACCCCTTCAATTTCCTGGTACTTCTCATGACCTTTTCCAGCCACAAGAATGATATCTCCTGCCTTACCAAGCATGCAGGCAGTTTTTATTCCTTCTTCCCGGTCAGCTATGACAATCGTTTTTCTATAATCTGCAGGGCCCACGCCGGCTTGCATGTCCTTTATAATCTCCACCGGATCTTCATATCTTGGGTTGTCCGACGTCAGTATGACTTTATCACTATACTTGCAGGCAATGGATGCCATCAACGGACGCTTCGCCTTGTCCCGGTTTCCCCCGCAACCTACCACAGTAATCACCTGTTCGTTTCCTGTCCGAAATTCAGTGATTGTTTCAAGCACATTCTGCAAGGCATCCGGCGTATGTGCATAATCCACTAAAGCGGTAATCTGAGATTCTGAAATTACCTGTTCGAACCGGCCCGGGGCACCTTCTGTAAGGGTTAGTTGACGGAGAATTTCATCTGCATCATGTTCCAGTAAAATTCCGGTAGCATAGGCCGCCATCAGATTATAGGCATTGAAGTCACCTATCAGTCTAAACCACGCCTGTTTGCCATCGATGTCCAGCTCAAGGCCTTGCAGGGAATTCGATAATAACTTGGCTTTGAATTCAGCCGGGCTGCGCAAAGCAAAGGTATGCTTGCTGGCTTTGGTGTTTTGTAACATGATTCGCCCACGCTTATCGTCCACGTTAGTCAGGGCAAAAGCATCAGAAGGCAAGTGGTCGAATAATAATTTTTTACTGGCTATATAATGATCGAAGGTTTTGTGATAGTCGAGGTGATCGTGGGTGATATTCGTAAATATGGCCCCGGTAAACGGAATTCCGAATACCCTGTTTTGATCAAGTGCATGGGATGAAACCTCCATGAACGCATATTCACAGCCTTCATCCAGCATTTGCCTTAGGAGCTTATTGATACTAAGTGCGTCAGGGGTGGTATGAGTTGCTTCCAGTGCTTCACTGCCTATCCGGTTGACTACTGTCGAAAGTAATCCCGTTTTAAAGCCCATGTGGCTGAATAAATTATAAAGCAGGGTTGCGACCGTGGTCTTCCCATTGGTACCGGTTACCCCTACCAGTTTCAATCCTGCGGCAGGATTGTTATAAAAGTTGATGGCCATGAGGCTCAGTGCCTGTGCACTGTTTCGAACTGCGACGTAAGTCACGCCTTCCTGCATTTCCAGAGGAAGTTCTTCGCAAACAATAGCGGTAGCACCCTCGGAGATGGCTGCCGGTATAAACCGGTGCCCATCGGCCTGGGTTCCTCGTACCGCTACGAAGACGCAATCCTCTACAACCTTTCTGGAGTCAAATACAACTTCGCTAATTTCACGCCCCATATCACCGGAGGCCGAAATCAGCGAAACTTTGTACAATATGTCCTTTAGTGCAGGCATTAGCTTAATTCAATAACTATTTCACTTCCTTTTCGAATGGATACACCTGGTAAGGTGGACTGTTTTTTCACCCTGCCGGTTCCCCGATACCGAACGCGCAACCCCCTGCTTTCCAGCAAATACAGGGCATCACGCAACGTCATTCCCGTCACATCCGGTACCTGAAGGTCTGTTTCCGGCTGCTGGGTCCAGGTAATGCTATCATTCTCGATGCTGGTCTTAACCCAGCCTTCCACAGCCACCTGTTTTTGTGGAATATTTAATTCCTGACATAAAAGATCCAGCTCTTCATAGTATCCCGCCCGGATGACAGGGAAGGTTCCATCTTCTGACTCGGTCAGTTCCACCCGCTCATGCAACTCAATATCACGGGCATAAATATTATCGGCGATCTCCTTAAAAACCGGTGCCGCCACATTACTGCCATATTGCCTCCACCCTTTCGGATTCTTTATCAGTACAATGGCGCTGTACTTGGGATTATCGGCCGGAAAATAACCTGCAAATGAGGTCAGGTACTTATGCGTATATCGACCATTCTCCAAAACCTGGGCTGTACCCGTTTTACCAGCAATGGAGTAATGATCATTTTTTATATTCATCGCCGTGCCGCGCTCCACAACACCGACTAATATTTCCTGTAGTTTTTGAAGGGTTTCATCCGAACAGATCCTTGAATTCAATACCTGGGTGCCGAATTCTTCCACTACTTTGTCCGCCTTGCGTATTCGCTTGACCAGATAGGGTCGGATAAGCTTGCCGTCATTTGCTACCGCATTATAGATAGACAGGGTTTGCAATGGCGTTAATTCAAGTCCGTAGCCATACGCCATCCAAGGCAGGGTGATGCCGCTCCAGTCCTTATCCTGCGGTCTTTTTATTTTTGGAATCCCTTCTCCCTTTATTTGGGCCCCCAAAGGAGAAGAGAGCTTTAGACGATCGATGTAGGTAAGGAATCGGTCCGGGTTTAATCCGAAGTATTTATCGACCAGTTTCGCCATCGCCACATTGGAGGATTTTTCAAATGCCTCCCGAATGGTTATGGTACCGTACCCACCGGCCTCATGATCGCGAACTACGTTATTGTAAAATTTGAAGGTGCCGTCACCTGTCTCCACACTATCCTCGAGGCTGATGTTTGTTTCTTCAAGCAGCGCCAGCATTGTCACGAGCTTAACCGTAGAGCCGGGCTCACGCAGGCCTCCTACCGCACAATGATACCGTTCGTAGTAATAGCCCTTATCATTACGGCTGAGGTTGGATATCGCCTTGATTTCTCCCGTGGCTACTTCTGTTACGACAACCGTACCGTAATCGGCCGAATGGTATTCCAAAGCGCGCAGAAGGGCGGTTTCTGAAACATCCTGGAGATTTATATCAATTGTCGTTTCAATGTCGTACCCATTCTCGGTCTTAATTTCTGTTCCGTCAAATACAGGCCGCCAGCTTCCCCCGGGCATTTTCTGATAAAGGGCCTGTCCATCCTTTCCCGCCAGGTAATTGTTAAAGCTATACTCAAGTCCGGCACCACGATTATTTTCATTGACAAACCCAATGGTCCGCTTGCTCAGGTTATTAAACGGTCTGAAGCGGCGATCGACCTTTTCAAAAATGATGCCGCCGCCCAATCTTCCGTCACGGAAAATGGGCCACTCCTCCATTTTTTTCTTATCCTGATAGCCAACCTGCTGCCGGCTGATGAGAATATATTGTCGGCCTTCCGCACGGGCATTCCGTAATTTCCGCTTGTAGGATTCGCGGCTTAAATCGCCAAAATGTCGGGAAAGCAAAAGGGCCAGTGAATCCAGCCCTTGAGAAAAAGTCGCTTCCGATGCCCTGGTGGCATCAAAGCCGACCTTGTAGAAGGGCAGCGAGGTTGCAAGGAGACTTCCGTTGTCGGAGTAAATATTCCCGCGCGTGGCTTTGATCACCCGATTGGAAAACGTAATCTCTTCGGCGATTTCATTCCAGCGCTCTCCTTCGGCAAATTGAATATGACCGACCTTATAGAGAATCGCAAGCGCAAAGAGCACCACCAGCAAATATGCCACCCGGCTTCTGAGCAATATGGATTTCTTAATATTCACCTTTTTCGATCACAATTTTAAAGGGGGGTTCAACACTTTCGATAATTCCGGATTTTTTCACACTCTTGGCTACCTCCGATTGCTTGCTGGCAAACATGTAGTCACTCTTTAATGTCGTATAGTCGGCCCGCAGATCTTCGACTTCCACCTTCAGCCGGTCAATCTTTCTCACCGTCTTTTCGGCATAATGGGTGTTGCCGATATAAAAAACGCCAAGTCCGGTAAGGAATAGAAAATAGGGTACATACTTAACAGGTACGCCACTGTCGAAAACCACCGGAATGCGTAAGGCTTCTTCAATACGCGCGAATACACTCCTTCCACGTGATCTCTTCTCTGCCGCTTTATAGGTATTCGTAGCCATAATCAATTTCTTTCTCCAATTCTTAATTTGGCACTTCGTGCCCGATTATTTTTATTCGTTTCTTCCTCAGAAGCAATCAGGGGCTTACGGGTCACCGGCTCAAACGGCCGGATAATATTGCCGTAAAAATCCTTTTCCAGCTTTCCCTGAATGTTCCCTGTATTCACGAAGTTCTTAACTATCCTGTCTTCCAGTGAGTGGTAAGACATGACAACCAGGCGACCTCCCGGATTCATACATTCAATGGTCTGAGCCAACATTTCCTCGAGTGCCGTTAACTCTTCGTTCACTTCTATTCGCAAGGCCTGAAAAACCTGTGCGTAATATTTGTTTTCCCGTCCTCGCCTGGCGAAACGAGCCAGAACATCCTTCAACTGCCCGATACTTTCAAAGGGATTCTGGATGCGCTCTGAGACCAGTGCAGCAGCCAGTGTCCTTGCATTTCGAACTTCTCCGTACATGCCCAGAATACGATGCAACTCCTGTTCGCTGTACGTATTCAGGATATCTGCAGCGGTTTGCTTTGTATTCCTGTCCATCCGCATATCCAGCGCCGCGTCAAACCGGGTACTAAACCCGCGCTCTGCTTCGTTGATTTGATGGGATGAAACTCCTAAATCAGCCAGTAACCCATCGATCTTGCGTATACCGTGTAGTTTCAGAAATCGATTCAGGTATCTGAAATTTGCTTCAATTAATGTGAAAGAACGATTTGTGATATTCTTCGCATTGGCCACCGCATCAGCATCCTGATCAAATGCATAGAGCTTTCCTGTTGTAAGATGCTCCAGTATTGCCCTGCTGTGGCCTCCGCCTCCAAATGTCACGTCGATATAAATCCCTTCCGGATTTATCTTAAGTCCCTCGATGCATTCCTGCAACATTACCGGGATATGGTATTCGCTACCCTGGTTTTCCATGGCAGCCTTAATCCATTAAGTACTTCTCTGCCAACTTCGACAGCTCGTCCGGATCGTCTATTGCCTGCTCCCCATACCGGTCAGGATTCCAAATCTCCACGCGCAATCCCGTACCAACCACCAACGCTTCTTTTTCCAGTCCCGCGTATTCCATCATCTGCTTAGGAAGCAAAATCCTGCCACTGCTATCAATCTCCACCGGCTGAATGCTGCTGAAAAAGTTCCGCTGCAAGGCCCGGTGCTCTTTGTTAAACTCATTTAAGCCTGCGATCTTCTGATAAGTTTTTTTAAACTCCACCATCGGGTACAAAATAAGGCAAGGCTCAAATGCCATCCTCAGAACTACCTCATTACCAGTATCTTCCGGGAAATTTCCCTTAATGCGAGAAGGCAGAACAAGCCGTCCTTTCGCATCAATTTTACAATCATATTTACTGGCTAGGAATGTCACAATGGCACAAGTGCTTCTTTTCTAATAAACAAACATATAAAAATATCTGACATTTTCCACCACATCTTCCCACTTTTCACCACTTTTTTCCATACACTACTGAAATAGTCTTTTACTGGAAAATTTTAATTCGGCTGATGCGTAAAAAAGAATGGCATAAGGCCTTAATCAGGCCGGTTTTGGGAAAAACTCGTCTTGGTGGCAGAAAGTGGCAGGATGGGGGAAATCAGAATTTTCCCAGCCAGTCGGATAGAATTTGCTGATGATGTTGGTCAAGCAGCGGTGGACCCGTAAGGTCCGTATTTTGGGGCAACCCATCTGCAATAAACGAACGGATACCTTCTAGTCCGTCGGCCTGTAAGCTGATGGTCCCGGAGGATTTTATTGCCTCACCGACAGTGCGTATTTCACCGGCGGGGATATGGTGTTCATGACAAAATGCTAAAAATTCACTACCCGACATTTCTCCTAGCACAGACTGGAGAATTCCGAATAATTCTTTTCGATTTTTAACGCGGGCTGTATTGGAGGCATAGCGGGGATCGGAAAGCAATTTATTCAGGCCTGAAAGAGAAGCAAGGGCTTCAAACTGACGATCATTTCCTACGGCCAGGACAATTCGCAATCCATCCTTTGTGATAATAATTTCACCGTAGGGGGCAATATTGGGATGAAGAGAACCGCTTGGTTGTGGTTCTTTTTTTCCTACGAGTAGATTGGCCGACTGATTAGCCAGGGATGCCAATGCAGCATCCATCAGCGAAACGGAAATGAACGACCCCTTCCCTGTCTGCATGTGTTGTATCCATGCCACGAGCAGCGCCTCCTTCAACTGATGCGCAGCCAATACATCGATCAACGCCACCGGCATTTTTTGGGGGCCGAGTTCAGGGTGACCATTCAGATACATAAATCCGGACTCGGCCTGTATAACCGCATCATATCCTACCCGTTGACTGTCGCGCCCATACCCGGTAATCTGCCCGTAGATAATGCCTGGATTCATTTTCTGAACGCTGGAATAATCGAGCGCCAGGGCTTTTTCCGTTCCGGGTCTGAAGCTGGTAATTATTATGTCCGCTTCTGCAATCAACCGATGCAGAAGTTCTCTGTCTATTGTATTTTTTAAGTCAAGCGCAATTGAACGCTTTCCCCAATTAACACAGGAAAAGTAGGCGCTTACGCTGCCATCTTCGCCCGGTGCCCGCCAGCTTCGGGTTACGTCGCCTGTTTGTGGTGGTTCAACTTTTACCACATCAGCGCCCAATTCGGCAAAAAACTGACCCACTGCCGGACCGGCCAAAACGGCGGCCAGTTCGAGTACTTTAACATTTTTAAATACCGGTATTGCTGATGACATCGTACCCGAAATTACAATTCTCCTGCAAAATACTATTGATAAAACTCATTCTTATGAAAAGTGGAACCAATTCCTGCGTAAATACCTTTTTTCTATGCGGTTTACGTAATTTTGCATCTTTATGAATCGGCAAGAAAAAAAACGGGTGGTTGTTGGAATGTCCGGGGGCGTGGACAGCAGTGTTGCCGCGTACCTGTTACTTGAGCAGGGCTATGAAGTGATCGGACTGTTCATGAAAAACTGGCATGACGACAGTGTGACTATCAGTAAAGAGTGCCCCTGGCTGGAAGATAGTCATGACGCCATGATTGTATCTGAAAAGCTTGGTATTCCTTTCCAGGCGATTGATCTGAGTAAGGAGTATAAATCACGCATTGTTGATTATATGTTTGACGAATACCAAAAGGGGCGCACACCCAACCCGGATGTACTGTGCAATCGTGAAATTAAATTCGACATTTTTCTGAAGGCAGCGCTGAAACTAAACGCGGATTATATTGCGACGGGTCACTATTGCCGGCGTGAGGAATTTACCGAAAACGGTAAAAAGGTCTACCGGTTACTGGCCGGAAAGGATGATAATAAAGACCAGAGTTATTTTCTCTGTCAGTTAACCCAGGATCAATTATCGCGGGCTTTATTCCCAGTCGGAGAATTAACCAAACCCGAGGTACGGGAAATTGCACGTAAGCAAAACCTCGTGACCGCAGATAAAAAAGACTCCCAGGGGCTCTGCTTCATAGGGAAAGTCCGTCTTCCGGAATTTTTACAACAAAAGCTATTACCGAAAAAAGGAGATGTCCTTGAAATACCAAGTGATGCTACCTTATTCGCTGATCAGGTGCCAGCTGGTACTATCGACAACCTGAAAGCGGATCAATTGCGTGCACTGGCTCGTCCGTTTCATTATGAGACAGGTGATGGTGAAGTAGTAGGCGAACATAACGGTGCGCATTTTTATACCATTGGTCAACGTAAGGGCTTGCACATTGGAGGAACACCAAAACC
The DNA here is from genome assembly GCA_964351425.1 of uncultured Roseivirgaceae bacterium. Classification (GTDB taxonomy): domain Bacteria; phylum Bacteroidota; class Bacteroidia; order Cytophagales; family Cyclobacteriaceae; genus JAUILA01. The sequence continues at coordinate 5,661 of CAYGOW010000004.1, read as the reverse complement.
GTTATTCGTGCTGGAGACTGACACCGAGAATAATGTGATTTTTACCGGCCAGGGAGACGATCATCCAGGTCTGTTCCGTCCGGGTTTATTTATTCCGTCAGAAGACGTGCACTGGGTACGGCCTGATCTGGCATTGGATATAAATGATTCTGCGGAATACATGGTAAGGATCCGCTATCGCCAGCCTCTTGAAAAAGCCTGCTTGTATCAGTTGGAAGAAGGGATGTATATTATCTTTGATCAGCCACAGAAGGCTATCGCACGGGGTCAGTTTGCCGCTTGGTACCGGGAAGATGAATTAATCGGTTCGGGCGTTATATCTTAATCTAATGGCTTTTCAGGGCTGTTAATAACCTTATCTTCGTCCAGACCTGAAACACCCCCTGACACCACGAATTTCATGGCATCCGAACTATTCATATGAAGCGGGTTGACCCGTGATTTTTCTACGATAAAATGATTGCCGGAAAAATTGTAGCTATGTGGCAGGTAGACGGAAATATATCCCGGAAGATCTATGCAGTCAAGATCCTCCCGCGTAATGAAACCGACTTTCAATACTTCTTTGGATGAATCCAGCGCTACAGTTACGGGCACATTGAATTTTTTATGATCGCCTACGAATGCCCCGATGAGGTCCTTTATCGAAGAATACAAGATATTCACCAGGGGTATCCGGGTGACATACTTATCAAATAATTCGAAGATTGGTTTTGTGATAAAAAAAGAGGCCAGGTACCCGAGAAGCGTGATGGCTGAAACAATGATCAAAAGGCCTAGTCCGGGGAATTGAACAGGTATTAATCCGTCCAGCCAATCCAGTATCTGAAAGATAATGTAAATCGTCAGCGCCAGTGGAACAACTACCAGCAATCCTCTGAAGAAGTACGCAATAAGCCGTTTTATGGTAATATGATTCATTATTTGCGATAAAAAAACCCCGAAGTTTCGGGGTTTTTAATTAGTTAAGTGTCTGAATTAAATCGCGATCCCGATAAAGGATTTAAAGGCGATACCCATGAGACCGGTAATCAGCATCGTAATACCAAGTCCTTTTAATCCATCCGGTACATTAGAATATTTTAGTTTTTCACGAATAGCTGCCAATGCGACAATTGCCAGCATCCAGCCTATCCCTGAGCCAAACCCGAATACAGTAGCTTCGGCTAACTGGTAGTCACGCGGAACCATGAACAAAGACGAACCAAGAATTGCACAGTTTACTGCTATCAGTGGAAGAAAAATCCCCAGGGAACCATAAAGAGCCGGAGAAAATTTCTCAATTACCATTTCTACCAATTGCACCATGGCTGCGATAATCGCGATGAACATGATGAATTGAAGAAATTCCAGATTTACCTCCGCAAAAGATGGCCCTAACCAAGCAAGAGCTCCTTCTTTCAATATGTATTCCTGGAGCAACCAGTTGGTTGGAACAGTAATGGTGAGAACGAAAATAACCGCCGCTCCCAAACCGATTGCTGTAGATACTTTTTTCGATACCGCAAGAAATGAACACATACCTAAAAAGTAGGCGAAGATCATGTTCTCGATAAATATTGATTTTATTCCTAAGCTAATTAATTCCATTGTTGAGATTGATTAATGTTCTACGTAACCGGTTCTTGAACGTTGTACCCATATAAGAATACCCAGGACCATAAATGCACCAATGGAATCAACCATCAATCCGTTCGTGGCAAAATTATTTATACCCGCAAGTTCGAATACTTTCAATCCGAATACAGAGCCTGAGCCGAAAAGCTCACGGAAAAAAGCAACGACAAGAATGATCCATGCATAGCCGAAGCCACTTCCCAGTCCATCCAGAAGCGAATCATACGGCTTATTACCCATGGCAAAAGCTTCCAGTCGTCCCATAACGATACAGTTGGTAATGATAAGCCCGACAAAAGCACCAAGTATTTTATACATCTCGTAGCTATATGCCTTAAGCACTTCGCTCACGAGTGTCACCAAGGTGGCGATAACAGCCAATTGTACAATAATCCTCACCCGGTTAGGAATCAGGTTACGCATCAGCGAAATGATCAGGTTTGAGAATACAATCACAAAGACCACCGCGATGGACATGATCAGTGTTGGCTCCATTTGAACCGTAATCGCCAGTGCAGAACAAATACCCAATACCTGTACAGTAATGGGGTTGTCTTCATTCAGCGGATCACTGATCAGTCGTTTTCTGCGCTTCGAGAGTAATTCCTCCTTTGGCGCTTGAATTACCTGTTGATTATCTTTTTCTAAGGTTTCAGTACTCATATTTTCTGAATTATATTTTTTAGAGAGAGGCAGTTGTCAGACTTGCGCCGTCTTCTGCTTTCTTCATATAGGCCTGGTAATAAGAGAAATATTTTTCAAGCATGGCATTTACACCACGTCCCGTGAGGGTCGCGCCTGACATGCCGTCTACCTGATGTTCGTTTAATCCTGTATTTCCTTCACCTTTCAGCATGGTTACAGAGACGAGTTCACCAGATTCATCAAATATCTTTTTTCCCTTGTAACGATCCTGAATTTCAGGGGTTGAGATCCTGGCACCCAGGCCGGGAGTTTCCTGTTTATGTCCGTAAGATACACCGACAATCTCCTGAAATGAATTATCCATGGCGACATAGCCCCAGATTTTATCCCATAATCCAGCCCCATAAACAGGAAGAATGTAGGAATCCACCTTACCTTCTTCTTGTTCGTTCATGAATTTGAAAACGGGATATTGTCGATCGGCAGGATCCTTTTTATAGTTTTTAAGAATATCAACATTCTCCGCTACAATCGGATTGCCTTTCTCGTCTGTTTCAATCGGATCTCCGTTAATATCGACTACCAGAGATTCAATCCGCTTATCGTATAAGGCCAGCACCTCATCAGACTTTAGCTTCATGCTTTCCAGGTCCATGACAGACGCCAGGATAGCACTCTTGGTATCCAGTTCAATGGATTTCTTCTGCGCTGGTGCCAGGGCCTGACTTGCCAGTGAGAGCAATCCGCCTACTACCACGGTCATGGCAGCAGTAAAAATCAATATATACGTATTAGACTGTCGCACGTGATAACCTCCTTTTCTTGTTAGCAATAACTACATAATAATCAATCAGTGGGGCGAACACATTCATAAACAGAATGGCCAGCATAATTCCCTCCGGATATGCAGGGTTCAACACCCGGATTAGTACAGTGAGAATACCAATCATCAATCCGTAAATCCATTTTCCTGTTTCGGTTTGCGCGGCAGATACAGGATCCGTCGCCATGTAGACCGCACCGAATGCCAATCCACCGATAATTAAGTGGTACGATGGATCCATCATCATAAATTCATTCGCTCCGATGAGATTAAATAACCATCCCATACCATAGGCACCGGCAAATACGCTGACAATGATTTTCCAGCTTCCTACGCCAGTGGCAATCAGAATGAGCGCCCCGATCAGGCACATCAATACAGAAGTCGCCCCGATTGAACCCGGATAGAAACCGAGGAAAAGATTTTCAAAGCTGTAAAGTCCGTCAGCAATTCCACTTCCGTAACTAAAGGCATTAAATGATGCCTGTACGTTTTCTCCGTTGATCAGTGATTCTGCACCTATTGAAAGAGGAGTAGCTCCGGAAAAACCGGCAACCGCCTGATTTCCTTCTCCAATGTACGTCCAGACATCACCTGATATCTGACCCGGATAGGCAAAATAGAGAAATGCACGAGCTGTAAGCGCCACATTCAGAATATTCATTCCGGTACCGCCAAATGCTTCTTTTGCAATAATTACAGCAAAAACGGTCGCAAGTGCTACTTGCCATAAAGGAATATCCGGAGGCATGACCAGTGGAATAAGCATCCCGGTCACCAGGAACCCCTCATTAATGGGATGTTTCCGGATAGTGGCAAAGGTAAATTCAGTGCCGAGACCAAAGATATAGGAAACCGCCACGATCGGAATAACCTGTACGGCACCTATCCAAAGCATATCCAAAATGGCTGCATCAGGTTGACCAATCGCCATGTAATGCTGTAGTCCCACATTATATATACCAAACAACAAACACGGGATCAGCGCAATGATGACGGTCATCATCATCCGTTTCATGTCAATTGCATCCCGGATCTGAACACCATTCGACTTAGTCGTATGGTTGGGTGCAAAAATTAGTGTTTCATGCGCTTCATAGACATAGTAGAATTTCTCCCACTTACCCCCTTTTTCAAAATGAGGTTTTACCTTGTCCAATGCGTCTCTTAAAAACTTCATAGCAGGAATATAATTTTCTAACTGTAATTCATCAAATCAAGTCCTTCTCGGATGATAGCCTGTACGTCGTGTTTTGACACATCGACAAATTCACACAGTGCCATATCTTCCTCGATTACTTCATAAATTCCAAGCGCTTCCATGTCGTCGAAATCTTCGGCCAGAATCGCTTTCATTAAATAGGTAGGCAAAATATCCATCGGCGTAACCTGTTCGAATACGCCCGTCTGGACAAATGCCCGAGGCTCACCTTTGGTATTGGTATCCACCACAAACTCCTTGTTAGGGTTCAGGAAGGACAGCAATCCAAAAGCTCGCTGAAAACTTAATTTGTTGGTTGTTGGTTTAATCCATCCGAACAATTCGTAGTGATCTCCTTCGGGAATAACTGTTACCAGGTGATCGAAGAAACCGATATGTCCGTCTGAATTGATTTTAGATCCGGTCAGCACGTTACCTGAAATGTAACGCACATTATTTGAAGAAATGTTCCCGTCTACCATGTTTTTTATACTGGCACCGGTGTATGTCTTATAATATTGCGGGTTCTTTACTTCCGAACCAGCAAGAGCCACCACCTTACTGGCGTCATACGTGCCATTCAGGAAGAATTTACCGATTTGGATAACACCAAAAGGATTTATTGTCCACACAGCATCTCCTTTATTAATCGGGTCGATGTGATGGATTTGCACCCCTACGTTTCCGGCAGGATGGGGACCTGAGAATTTATGTACCTCCACACCTTTTGCGGAATTGAAGAGGGCCGGTACTTCATTATCACCCGGAAGACTGATATGCACGCTACCCGGAGTAAGTTTCTTCATCACCTCAATCCCGGCCTGAAAATACTTTTCTTTTTCTCCCTTAAACAGCATGTTCATGTCAGGCGCCAAAGGATGCGTATCAAAGCCGGAGATAAAAATCGCCTTGGGAGTTTCTTCCGGATCGGCAATCACCCCATATGGACGCTGGACCAGGTTAACCCAGGTACCACCTTTCAGCATATTGTCCAGAACCTCCTCGCGTGTCATGGTATCAATATTCTCTTGCGGAGTATATTGTTCGTATTCCATTTCTTTATCTGCCAGGATAACGATCTCAAGCAGTTTTCGTTTCTCACCACGTCGGATTTCTACAATTTCACCGCTTACCGGGGCAACATGTTTTACCTTCGGATTTTTCTTATCAAAAAGAATAGGCGTACCTGCTTTCACCGAATCTCCTTCTTCGACCATTACCTTAGGGCGGAGAATACCATGAAAACTATCTGGTTTATAAGCAAATGTTTCAGGCTGAGCTACCTCGGCGTATTTCATTTCGGCCTTACCGGCCAGGTTGATATCAAACCCTTTTTTTAGCTTGATTACTTTAGACATGCGTTCGAAATAAGATT
>CAYGOW010000003.1:36015-39027 GCA_964351425.1 uncultured Roseivirgaceae bacterium | reverse complement strand
ACAGATGGTGAGATAATTGTTGGATGGCGAGAGCCCTTCCCTCAAGACCTGGACCCTAACGTATATCCGCACCCTTACCGCTATGTTATTGAGCGGAACACTGGTTCAGGGAATACAGGCGGTTTTACAGAGGTAGGCGAACTTATTGTTAACACGCCCACCACGGATAGCCTTGGATTCCGTGATACAGGGTTAAACACACGTGATTTAATTTATTATTACCGGATCAGGCTTGAAATCCCGAATGGCCCGGGTACTGGCGGTGACCCGCTTTATTCAGCCATCGCTTCGACAGTGAGGCTGGATCCTACGCCATTATTTCAACAAATCAGGCTGGATTGGGCTGCTGATGTGCCGTGGTCTAATATAATATCATCACCTCCCGGCAGCGAACACCTTATATATCGTGGACCGGAAGGATCCAGTGAAGCGGACCTGCAATTATTGGCCAGGGTAGATGTAAATGGAAATGGGTTTACATTCACTGATCTCGGGCCACTCGAAGAAAGTACGGTTTATTGTTATCGAGTCATGACCAAGGGTACGTATGGCAATCCTGCCATCAATACTCCCTTGCGAAATTTCTCACAAATTGTCTGTACGCAACCCAGTGATACCATACCTCCCTGCGCTCCGATAGTGACGCTGGAAGGGTTTAGTTGTGAGGAATTCCTGGCCAATGCGTCCTGTAATTTTAATAATTTTGGGAATACGCTGTCCTGGGAGACGACCGATACCGGCAACTGCCAGAATGATGTCAGGGAATACGAAGTTTACTACAAGCGTGAAGTTACGGATGAGTACACCTTGATAGGCACTTCCCGCACGGAAACATTCGTTCACGAGTTTGATGCCAACGGACAACGTTTAACCTCTTTCAAAGGATGTTATCGGGTCAGGGCTGTGGACAGGTCAGGCAATGTAGGAGAATTCAGCAATGAAATCTGCGTCGACAACTGTCCTTATTATGAATTACCCAATGTGTTTACGCCAAATGGGGATGGTTGCAATGATTTGTTCAGCGCCTACAGCGGCAGAGGTACCGTCGATGAGTCCGGACAAGGCGGATGTGGTCCTGTAGACCGATCAAAATGCGCGCGGTTTGTTGAGCGGGTAGAAGCCACAATTTATAATCGTTGGGGCGGGGTGGTATATACCTACACCGGTACCAGCGGCGGCGGGTCGGATGATTTCAATAATTCCATATACATTGATTGGAATGGCGTGAGCAATGACGGGAACGAACTCGCCTCGGGCGTATATTACTACAAAGTGGATGTGACATTCGATGTGGTGGATCCGTCACAGGCGAAGCGTACCTACAAGGGCTGGGTTCATCTTTTACGCTAACCTTCTAATTTTCATTGTGGGCAAATTCTATTAGATTTGCCCACAAACAATCATACAGTTCATGACAGCCTATATTTTTCCAGGGCAAGGAGCCCAATTTCCCGGAATGGGGGAGTCCCTTTATAATGAAAATCCCAAAGCAAAAGAATTATTTGACCGCGGGAATAAGATTTTGGGATTCGATATTACAGAGATCATGTTTGCCGGTACACCGGAACAACTCAAAGAGACCAAAGTAACACAACCCGCGATTTTCCTTCACTCTGTTATTCTGGCGTTAACGGCAGATTCGTTTTCCCCGGATATGGTGGCAGGTCATTCATTAGGCGAATTTTCAGCGTTGGTTGCAGCAGGCGGACTGGACTTTGAGGATGGCCTCAAATTGGTTTCTCAACGTGCGCTGGCTATGCAACGTGCCTGTGAATTAAATCCATCTACGATGGCGGCAATTCTTGGACTGGAAGATGCAAAAGTAGAGGAGGTTTGTGCCTCCATAGATGATGTGGTGGTGGCTGCCAACTACAACTGTCCGGGTCAATTGGTTATTTCGGGTTCCAACGATGGAATTGCCAGGGCCTGTGACTTATTAAAAGAAGCCGGTGCCCGGAGAGCATTGCCCTTACCCGTTGGCGGTGCATTTCATTCTCCGTTAATGGAGCCTGCCAGGGAGGAATTGGCTGCTGCTATACAGGCGGTTCATTTCAATAATCCGGTTTGCCCGATATACCAAAATGCTACGGCGGCCCCTTCGCAGGATGTGGATGAAATCAGGAAGCAGTTGATTGTGCAATTGACCGCACCGGTTAAATGGACCCAATCTGTACAGGCCATGGTTCGGGATGGTGCGACATCCTTTGTTGAATGCGGACCGGGCAAGGTACTGCAAGGTTTGGTTAAAAAGATTGCTCCGGACGCAGAAGTAGCAAGTATTTAAAGCTGTCTGACCGGTAGTGGGTCCGGACAATCCGCGAGTAAGTCCCCCTGAGATTTTTCCAACACAGGGTGAATAAAGTCTGGTGCAATTTCGTTCATGGGAACGAGAGTAAATCGCCGTTCGTGTAATCTGGGATGTGGCAAAGTGAGCGACTCGGTTGTACAATGAATCTGATTGTAGTATAACAAATCGATATCTATCGTTCGCGACCCATACCGCTCCTTGCGAATCCTGCCCAGTTCATTTTCAATTTTCAGACAAAGACGCATTAATGATTCGGGAGAAAGACTCGATTCTACACGGATCACCTGATTCAAAAAATAAGGTTGATTGACCGTACCCCAGGGAGGGGAAAGATAGCACGATGAACTATCGGTGATAAATACATCATTATCCCTGATCCGCTCTTTTGCCTTTTCAATGAACCATTTTCGGTCTCCTATATTGCTACCTAACAGGAGAAATATTCCGTTGATCATAAATCGAGATACTCTATAGACAATTATTGGGTTGAAGGTGTTAATTTACTGAATCATAATGAAGTTTTAGAATGAAGTTTTTACGCAATTTTCTGGCAGCCATACTTGCACTCGTAGTCTTTACAGGCTTTTTCGTGCTTATAATCGTGTCTGCTTTAATGGATGATGGTCTGGTGGTGGTGAAAGAAAATTCTGTTCTCCATGTTAAAATGAACCTCCCGGTAACCGAGCGGGAGATTGAAAACCCGC
>CAYGOW010000003.1:31936-36005 GCA_964351425.1 uncultured Roseivirgaceae bacterium | reverse complement strand
ACCCGCTTGAAGGGATACCCATAAGTCCGGGGCCAGCTTCCTCCATAGGATTAATTGAATTTCGGCAGGCGATTGAGCATGCTGCGAAAGATCCGAATATTAAAGGCATTTTGCTTGAACTCGACAATATGCAGGCAGGTATTGGCAGTGTGGAAGAACTGCGTAATACCCTGCTGGAATTCAAGGAATCCGGTAAATTTCTCTATGCAAATGCAATGTATTACAGCGAGCCTGCCTACTATCTTGCCTCAGTAGCGGATAAAATCTACATGCATCCGGAAGGGGACGTGGAATTCAATGGCCTGGCTGCGAATATCATGTTTTTCAAGAAAACCTTTGAAAAGTTGGAGATTGAACCTCAGATTTTCAGGGTAGGGGACTTTAAAAGTGCCGTTGAGCCGTTAATACGGGAAGATATGAGCGAGGAGAATAAGATGCAATACGAAGCCCTGCTAGGTTCGATCAACGGATACCTGCTGGAGAATGTGAGCAAGGCCCGTGGGATGAATCTTGATTCTGTTCGTCATATGAATGATCAATACCTCATCCATTCCTCAGAGGATGCGCTTGCTTATGGATTGGTGGATGAATTGAGTTATACCGACCAATTGCTTTCTGATGTAAAGGAACAAAGTGGTATTGCCGAAGAGGAGGATGCAAACCTGATCAGCTATTCCAAATACCGGGAAAGCTTTGTGCCGGATTATTCTGGTAAAAATAAGATTGCCATGATCGTAGCCAGTGGCGAGATTGTGGGTGGAAAAGGTGATTTTGCTACCATTGGAGGGGAAAAATTTTCTGCGGAAATTCGGAAAGCGCGTGAAGATGCCAGCATTAAGGCCATTGTTCTGCGCATCAATTCACCGGGAGGTAGTTTTGTTGCCTCTGATGAAATCTGGCGTGAGGTAAAGCTGGCGTCAGAAACCAAGCCGGTTGTTGCCTCTATGGGTGATGCGGCCGCCTCAGGTGGTTACTATATTGCCATGGCCTGTGATACAATTGTGGCCAACCCAACGACTATTACCGGTTCCATTGGTGTATTCAGCATCCTTTTCAATATTCAGGATTTTTTAGATAATAAGTTAGGTATTACTACTGATGTGGTAACGACGGGGGAATTTTCAGACATGTATTCGTCTGACCGGCCGGTAACGGAACGGGAGCGGGCGATTATCCAACGCGGCGTGGAGTCTAGCTATGCCACCTTTATTTCAAAGGCCGCAGAGGGAAGGAATATGTCTGAGGAGGCGATCGGGAAAATTGCTTCAGGGCGTGTATGGACCGGGCAGATGGCAAAGGATCTTGGATTGGTTGATGTACTGGGTGATGCCAGTGAAGCTATCAGGATTGCTGCCGAAATGGCTAATATTTCTGATGATTACAGGGTGCGCTATTCTCCACCACAGGAAAATATTTTTGATATGTTATTTGGTGGGAATCAGTCAAGTGTGCGTACAAAGATGGCACGAGAGGAACTTGGATCATTGTATCGCTATGTTGAGCAGGTAAAAAGACTCGAGCGATTGCAAGGCATTCAGGCCAGAAGCATGTACGAACTTGAAATTTATTAGCGATACCCTTGGGGGGAAAGGTCATTCCTCCGTATTTTCGAATCTATGAATACCCTAAGAACTGACTGGACGCGAGAAGAGATTGCTGAAATTTTTAATTCTCCCGTGCTTGATTTGATTTATCGGGCAGCGACCGTCCACAGAGAATTCCATGATTCTTCCGAAGTACAGGTTTGTACCCTATTGTCTGTTAAGACCGGTGGTTGTCCGGAAGATTGCGCGTATTGTCCGCAAGCCGCCCGATACCACACCGATGTCAAAGTCCACAAGTTGCTGCCGACCGAGGAAGTTTTGGCCAAGGCCCTTGAAGCTAAAGAAGCGGGCAGTACCCGATTTTGTATGGGCGCCGCGTGGCGTGAAGTAAGGGATAACCGGGATTTTGACCGTGTGCTGGATATGGTCAAAGGCGTCAATTCAATGGGTATGGAAGTATGCTGTACTTTGGGAATGCTAACCGAAGAACAGGCTAAGAAATTGAAAGAAGCTGGTTTATATGCGTACAATCACAACCTGGATACCAGCGAAGAGCATTACGATGAAATAATATCCACGCGGACGTATGACGACCGATTGGATACAATAGACCATGTGCGCAATGCGGAGATCTCTGTCTGTTCCGGAGGAATAATTGGTATGGGGGAGAGTGAGAACGACCGGATCGGTATGTTACATACGCTTTCCACGATGTCGGTTCATCCTGAATCCGTGCCGGTGAATGCCCTGGTGCCGGTTGAAGGCACACCGTTGGCCGAACAGCCAAGGGTATCGGTATGGGAAATGGTACGTATGATTGCCACGGCCCGCATTCTTATGCCCAAGTCCATGGTCCGATTATCTGCAGGTCGTGTCCGTATGAATCTTGAGGAACAGGCACTATGCTTTATGGCGGGTGCGAACTCTATTTTTGCCGGGGATAAATTGCTTACAACCCCTAATCCTGCGGTAGTGAAGGACAAGGAAATGTTTCAGGTGTTGAACCTCAAGCCCCGCGAAGCATTTAAGAATACGCCGCCCGTAAAGTTCGAACAAATTCCGCAGCAAGGATAGGACTGTTTTCAGTAACGAGCGGACAGTAACTGGCGGGTGAATTAATCGAAAATATCTGAACTAAGGTACCGGTCTCCGCGGTCACAGACAATAAAAACGATCGTACCGTTGTCCAGTTCTGATGCAATTCTCAGCGCTGCTATCAAGGCGCCTCCACTACTCATTCCAGACAGGATGCCTTCTTCTTTCGCCAGGCGGCGCGCCATCAGGGTCGCTTCGTCCTGACTCACATCCACCGTACGATCAACCCTCGAAGGGTCAAATATCTTTGGCAGGAATTCTGGTGACCATCGTCTTATTCCTGGTATACTCGATCCTTCAGTAGGTTGCGTGCCCACAATTTGAATATCATTGCGTTGTTCCTTAAGATACCGTGAAACCCCCATGATCGTACCGGTTGTACCCATGGCTGAAACAAAATGAGTGACAGACCCTTGTGTATCCCGCCATATTTCCGGGCCCGTTGTTTTGTAGTGCATGCCATAATTATCCGGGTTGGCAAACTGATTAAGCATAAAGTATCCATCCTCATTGGCCATTTTCTCTGCCAGTTCCCGTGAATATTCTATGGTTCTTTCAGCGTCTGTCAGGATTACCTCAGCGCCATAGGCACGCATAGCCTTAATGCGCTCTTCCGTTGCATTTTCAGGCATTATAAGCGTCATATGCAGGCCCATGACCTGTGCAATCATGGCCAGGGCAATTCCGGTATTTCCGCTCGTCGCTTCTACCAGCCTGTCTCCTTTCTTTATATCTCCCCGGTTCAGCGCTTCATGGATCATTCCATATGCGGCACGGTCTTTTACACTTCCACCAGGGTTCTGACCTTCCAGTTTGCCGTATATTTTAATATTCTTTGAGAGGGAGTATTCTGAAGAGTAAGGAATTTGTTGCAGCTCCACCAGGGGAGTATTACCAATCAAATCAAAAAGAGTCATATTATTTTATGATTATATCGTCGGTTTTACCTTCGAGTGCATGCGTCATGCGTGCCTGGTAATAAATCTTGGAGTAGGCTGGCACACTCGACGTGAGCCAAACATTTCCGCCAATAACGGAATATTCTCCTATCACTGTTTTGCCTCCCAGAATGGTTGCCCCTGCATAAAGGACAACGTGGTCTTCAATGGTAGGATGCCTTTTTGTACTGGCATCTTCTTTTCGGACACTTAATGCACCTAACGTTACGCCCTGGTATATCTTTACATGGTTTCCTATGATCGCTGTTTCCCCGATTACGACACCTGTTCCATGATCAATACAAAAATGGTTGCCAATCCGCGCATGTGGATGTATATCGATTCCGGTAATCCCGTGTGCGTATTCTGTAATCATCCTGGGGATATTCTTCACTCCGATATTCATCAGTTGATGGGCAACCCGGTACGCCGATATGGCGACAAAACCAGGATACGCCCTGATCACTTCTTCCGGGCTTTGGGATGCCGGGT
>CAYGOW010000003.1:14300-31926 GCA_964351425.1 uncultured Roseivirgaceae bacterium | reverse complement strand
GAAAGTAGTTCATAAATTTCTGGTAAGGATTGGAAGAACTCTTCCTTTACCCGGGATGCCGGTTTATCAATCAGATTTCTGAAAAGGATATGTTCAAAGTCCTTTTCCAATTTTTCAATGTGCGCATCAAATTGTTCCCGGTTTGTAATGGGAGAAGCAATGAATGAGGGGAACATGAGGCCCATGAGTTCATTGAAAAATGACTTTATAGAAAGAAGGGAAGGGCACTTGGTGCATTCCTGATGTTGATGAAATAGTTTTTCTTTGAAGGAATTATCCATGAGGTACATTCAATTACCTGTTTAAACGTAAATACCCGCTTCATAGTTATTTATTCTGCCAGGATTCCTTCCAGAACATCCAGCGAGCCGTCAATAGTGCCAATTGGCAAGCCGAGGATATGGGCTATAAGCGGATATACATGTATGTTTTCAAAAGGAGGTAGTCGTACGCCTTTTTTGATATTGGGGCCAATGGCATAAAAAATTGCGCCCATCTCCGGAGTGGTGGTCGGGTCGAATCCATGGCTGCCGTAGGTTTCCCTTCGCATGGAATTTTTCTGAAAGCCATACCCGGGCTCTGCTTCGAGTATTATGTCACCGATCCGATAATGACTGTTATAGTGCCAGTGTTCCGGTGAAGCTTCCCTCAGGTAGGCACGGTAATGATTTTCATTGTCCCTGGCCTGTGCGTAAAGTTTGCCTCGCAATGGTTCCTCGCAATACACGTGTACATGAGTTTCATTATTGATCATCCGAATTTTATTCTTCGGCAAGTCCATAACTTCGGAAAGCTGAATAACCCGTTCCGGGTCGCGTGTCATCGGATACATGCCATGATCAGAAACAATTATGATATTAACAGGAAGATCAAGCGCTGTTACCCCTGACATCAATTCTCCCAGCAGGGAATCGGCATAATAAAGAGCCTGTTTGGTTTCTTTGGCATCGGGTCCGTATTTGTGACCTGCATCATCGATTACGGAAAAATACAGGGAGATAAAGTGAGGCCTGTCCGGCTCGGGCAAGGACAGCCAGTTGACTACGGATTGTATTCGCTCCCTATCGGGTACCGATCCGTTGTAGATTTCATAGTAGTCGGGGTACTGGCCATCAACCGGGGCTTCAGAGCCAATCCAGAAATAGGATGCGGATTTCATTCCGTTCCTGGAAGTAAGTTGCCAAAGCGGGACACCGCCATAGTAAAATGCATCCTCAACTAGTTCACGCTTTTTGGTTGCATAGTTTACATCCCGGATGGAATCATAGAATGTGTTATCCACCAATCCGTGATGGTTTGGATACAATCCGGTTACGATCGTGTAGTGATTCGGAAATGTCTTGCTCGGATAGGAGGGAATCATGGCTTCCGAAGAGGCCCCCTCACGGATCATTTGTTGAAAATGGGGCAAGTTGTAACGCTCAGCATAATCATAGCGAAACCCATCAAAAGACACCAACACTACGTACGGTTTGTCGGTCGATTGGGCGCTGGCTGTAAAAGGTAACAGCCACACAAACAGGAGGATAGTCAGTCGAATCACAGAAAACAAAAATGGATAAAATTCACGAATTAATTTCTCTTCCGTAAGAGAATCATTCGGAGTTGGCAATAAAAGAGATCATCTTCAGAGCGAGGTATTCCTTACTATCCTCCTGAAGGAAATGACCTCCGGAGGGAATAATCTCGTGCGGCTGATTTTTAGCTCCGGGGATTTTTTCCTGAAACGTTTTATACCAGCCGAGGGTCACGTGGGAGGATTCTCCATAAACTGTGAGGAAAGGTTTATTAAATCGCTTTAATACACTCCATGCTTCGCGCATATTGTTGGTTTCCGGATCGTTGGAAGAGACGGGTACAATAAGGGGCAGTGCCCTGGGAGCTGCCTTGAAAGATTCATCGGGGTAGGGCGCATTGTAGGCACTCAAAACCTCTTCAGTTAGATCAGATTCACATCCCCACTGAATTACGGTCGCCACAGGAAAAGGATCCATATTTTGAAGTGTTTCCTGCCAGCGAAGGAAGGCTTCTCCCGGTATTTGGTCACCGGTAGGCAAAGCGGTATTGGCAACGATAACCGAATGTATTCTTTCCGGATTTTCTGAGACGACGCGCAAACCAATCATTCCTCCCATATCCTGCAGGAAGAAGTTGATCTGATCGAGGTGTAAGCTGTCGAAGAGGAGCGTCTGCATCCATTGGACGTGTCTTCGTAAGGTATGATCTTCCTGGCGAACCGGCTTATCCGATTTACCAAACCCGATAATATCCGGCACGACGACCCGATAGCCGGCTTCGACCAGTACGGGAATCATGTAACGATAGGCATAACTCCAGGTGGGTTCGCCATGCAGGAGTACGGCTACTTTTTCACCGGAAGGATTTTCATCCAGGTAATGCATCCGCAAATCACCCGCGACGGTGATATAATGCGGGGAAAAAGGAAAGTCTTTAATTTCAGTAAAGGAGCTATCGGGTGTACGGATTGCTTCAATCAGGAACTCATCCGGTTCCAGTACCTCGGCGACCGGTCCGGTGTATTCCTTTTGTGTACATCCAAAGAATAGTATTCCGGATAGAAAAAACCAACTTCTCATTATCATCTTATTGAATTATTCTACGAAAATACGTGACCATTTTTCTCTATACGCCTGAATATAGAATTATGTTACGTAAAAGTCCTCTTTATTTATTTTGATTCACGTGGTTAGGGCTCTTAAAATGAAGTATATAAATGTACCGGCTCCTTCCGGACCCTTGTCACATGGTTGATCTCGAGTATCGAGAGAACCTGTAGGGTGAAAAGGAACCTGAGAGGCGGGATTTTATTTTTCGTACAATGACAAATATTGTCTCTGCCCCGATCGTATGATTCATTGTTTTTTGGCGGTTTAAAGCATTTCTGGTATAATGAATATCAGAAAAACAATATTCATCAGTGATAATCACATACCGAATCAGCCGGAAATATGACGTGCATCATAATTTACGGATGGTTTGACACCTAAGTTTGAACTGTTAAACAAAACGCCATGAAACACTTAATTAAAAACATAGGAATTTCAATACTGGTGATGGTGCCGATGCTGGCCTTTGGTCAGTACAAGTTGGATGCGGCTTCATCATCCTTGCTTATTGAAGGAACCTCATCCCTTCACGATTGGGAGATTGAGGCGGAAGGTATTAAAGGTACTGCAGCTATTGATCCGGCCAACCTGGATCAGCTCACTAACCTGACATTTACCGTTATCGTCGAAGAACTCAATAGCGGCAAAGGAGCCATGGATAAGAATACATTCAAGGCCCTGAATGAGGAAAAATATCCAGAAGTCACTTATAAATTAAACAAAGTAAACAAAGTCACTCCGGCAGGATCCGGCAAATACAAGCTTTCCACTTCAGGAAATCTGACAATTGCCGGGACCACGAAACCTGTCACAATGGAAGTCGATGCCGTCACATCAGGATCGTCGGTCACTTTTTCGGGAGAATACCCGATGAAGATGACCACATTCAAGGTGGATCCACCGACTGCCGTATTTGGCACAATCAAAACCGGAGATGAAGTAACCATTAAATTCAAAGTCAATTATAAAAAGTCATGAAAACTCTACTTACAAATCGAACCATGAGACTCAGTGCTGTACCTCTCATGATAGTGGCGCTGGCCATGATCGCCAGCTCAGCAGTTGCACAGTTCAATCGCAATCTACAGTTCTTCCGATACAATGACACCCGTGGGTTAAACATCTACGAGGCTCCGAAAGCAGATACTGTGGAATACCAAGGCTTTCAGGTCCGAGTAGGAGGCGATTTTGCCATTCAGTTCCAGGGCTTATCACAAGATAGTGAATCAGGTACGCTGGCTGACCTGGGTTCCAATTTTAACCTGCCTACAGCCAACTTAAACCTGGATGTCCAGCTTTATGATGGTGTACGCATGCACTTACGCACTTACTTATCATCAAGACACCATGAGGAGGCCTGGGTGAAAGGTGGTCACATTCAAATTGACAAACTGGATTTCATTAAGCCAGGTTTCCTGGAAAACTTCATGAGTATTGCCCGGATCACCATTGGTTTGGATGAGATTAACTACGGTGACTGGCATTTCCGTCGAAGTGATAACGCACGCGCCATCTACAATCCTTTTGTAGGTAACCTGATCATGGATTCTTTTACCACAGAAGCATTTGGAGAGGTTTCTTTATTCCCTGGTAATTTTATCGCGGTGATAGGCTTATCCAATGGTAAACTGAACCAAAGCGTTCTTGTCAATGATAATACGGACAACAAAATGTCTTTCTATGGTAAGCTTGGTTTTGACAAGCAGTTCAATGATGACCTTCGTTTCCGTATCACAGGATCATGGTACAGTAATCAAGGTACAAGTACAGGTACTTACCTGTTCGGTGGTGACCGTGCCGGTGGCCGTTACTACGGAGTATTATGGGAACAAGAAGACGGTGGATCTGACTTCGAACCTCGTTTGAACCCTCGTTTCCGTCAGATGACATCCTGGCAAATTGCCCCGTTCCTTCAGGCAGGTGGTTTGGAAGTACGCGCCCTTTATGAAAGTGTCTCCAACAGTGACGACCAGGGCAACGGTAAATTTGATCAGATTATGGCCGAATTGCTCTACCGCTTCGGAACACAGGATCAACTCTTCATTGGTGGACGCTATAATGCTGTAAATGGTGAGATGAGCGAAACTGCTGACGAAATGAACATCAACCGAATCAATATCGGTGGTGGCTGGTACCTGACCAAGAACATCATGGCCAAGATAGAATATGTTAGCCAAACCAATGATGGCGACGGTTATGTAGGATCGAAATACGAAGATGCCAAATTTGACGGTATCGTCCTCGAAGCAGTCATAGGCTTCTAATTTGGGAATAAGTGAGTTAGAGAAAGGCCGGGATACCCCGGCCTTTCGTTTGTAAAAAAGAATTAGCTATTTTAATTCCATGGTACAGTGTTGTTTCCTGTCGGTCCTCCTTATGCTCATTACCGGAATCGGGTATGCGCAGGATACCGTATCAGTCAAAATTCGACCTGTAAGTACTCTTGAAATACATGGAAAAACCAATATCAATTCGTTTACATGTGCACAGACACATACCCTGCCTGAGGATATAAAGGAAATCACCCTTTGCCAGGATGGGAGTATGATCGGGTTTATAAACGCCGAACTGGTGATCCCGGTAAATGATTTTGACTGCGGTCACAAGATAATGACAAAGGATTTCCAGGAGATTTTAGAGTCAGACAAAAACCCGTTCCTTCGAATACGTCTTCATTCGGTCCGTACAACTTCAACCGGTATGCTGGCAGATGTAAGCATTCGCATTGCCGGGGTATCCCAACGGTATAAAATTCCAGTTACCGTTTCAAATAATAACACGGCGCTGACCGGGATAGGTGAACGGCAGGTCAAGTTTAGTGAATTCAATCTTGATCCGCCGGTAAAGTTCATGGGCATGGTTAAAGTCAAGGAAGAATTGAACATTACTTTTAATATCAGCATAGCACAGCTCAAATGACTAATTTCTTTCGACACGCTTTTCATAAGCTTTCAGCAGATGAGGCGGTTAAATACATAGGATCGAATCACCGCGTTTTCGTCCAGGGCGCTGCCATGACTCCACATATCCTGGTGGATAAAATGGTAGAGCGGGCCGACGACCTGCGCAATGTGGAACTTGTTCACCTGCATACCGAGGGCGAAGCACCCTACATCGCGGATCACTGCCGCAATAGTTTCCATTTGAATAGTTTCTTCCTTGGTGGAAACGTTCGAAACGCAGTTGAAGAAGGCCATGGGGATTACATCCCCATATTCCTGAGTGAAATCCATCAATTGTTTGACCGGAAAATTCTCCCGATTAATGTTGCGCTAATTCAGGTTTCGCCACCGGATAAAAATGGATTATGTTCGCTGGGCACTTCGGTTGATATAACCCTTCCGGCTATAAAGCAGGCTGATTTGGTGATTGCTGAAGTTAATCCCAATGTTCCGAGAACATTCGGTGACAGTATTATTTCAGTAAATCAGATTGACTTTGCCGTTGATGTTGATCACCCCATTGGTACTTTTCAAAAAGAGAAATTAACCGAACAGGAACAGAAGATCGGCAAATATGTAGCGGAATTGGTTGATGATGGGGCCGCTTTACAAATGGGTATTGGCGGTATTCCGAATGCCGTACTGGACCAATTACATGATCGTCGTCGTTTAGGAATTCATACGGAAATGTTTACCAACGGAGCGATTCCTCTGATAAAAAAAGGTGTAATCACCGGAGAGAATATTGTAACCAACCCAGGAAAAATAGTTGCGTGTTTTGCTATGGGCGATGAGGATTTCTACGAATTTGTGGATGATAACCCTATGATACAGATGAAAACCGCCTCATATACGAATGACACCGCGATCATTAGAAAAAATCCAAAAGTAACGGCAATCAATAGTGCGATTGAGGTTGACCTGACCGGTCAGGTTTGTGCTGATTCGATTGGGACGCATCAGTATTCTGGGGTTGGTGGTCAGATGGACTTTATTCGCGGCGCTTCCTTGTCAGAAGGAGGTAAAGCAATCATTGCGCTCCCCTCGATTACGAAGAAAAGCATATCCCGGATTGTGCCTTATCTTAAACCGGGAGCCAGTGTAACCACAACACGCGCCCACGTACACTACATTGTTACCGAGTTTGGTATTGCCAATCTTTATGGGATGAACCTGAGGCAGCGTGCAAGGGCACTGATTGAAATATCACATCCTTCTGTTCGTGAAGAACTGGAGAAAGAAGCCTACAAGCGGTTTAAGCATTTATAGCCTATGACAGGCGAAGGCCTAGTTCCTTCAACTGATCCGGAGAAATACTACTGGGTGTTTCGATCATTACATCGCGCCCGGCATTGTTTTTAGGAAATGCAATATAATCCCGGATAGAATCAGAACCACCGAATAGGGCACATAGCCTGTCCAAGCCAAAAGCGATACCACCATGGGGAGGTGCACCATATTCGAAAGCATCCATCAGGAAGCCAAATTGTTCCTGTGCTTCATTCTCCGAAAAACCCAGGAGGGTAAACATTTCTTTTTGTAATTCCCGGTCGTGGATACGTATGGACCCACCGCCTGCTTCCATGCCATTGATCACAAGGTCGTAGGCATTTGCCCTCGCGGATCCCGGATCCGTGGCCAGGAGTTGGCGGTCTTCCAGTCTCGGACTCGTGAATGGGTGGTGCATAGCGTGGTAGCGCTGCGTTTCATCATCCCATTCGAGCAATGGAAAGTCAAGTACCCAGAGGGCCTTGTAGGTGTTTTTATCGCGGAGGCCCAGTTCGTTACCCATATACAAGCGTAATTCATTCAACGCCTTTCGGGTATGTGTTTTTTCGCCACTCAGGATGAGCAGCAAATCACCAGGTTCGGCGTCCATTCGATTTGCCCATTCGGCAAGATCCTCCGGACTGTAGAATTTATCCACCGAGGACTTGTAGGTTCCATCTTCGTTACATTTAACATACACCAATCCTTTGGCGCCGATTTGTGGACGCTTGACATAATCTGTTAATGCGTCAAGTTGTTTACGTGAGTACGCGGCACATCCTTTGGCACAAAGCCCTACAACCAGCTCGGCCGAATCAAATACGTTAAATCCCTTGCCCTGGGCCAGGTCGTTGAGTTCGACAAATTGCATTCCGAAACGGGTATCCGGTTTATCCGAACCATAGAGACGCATGGCCTCATCATAAGACATCCGGTCAATTTGCCCGATTTCTACCCCTCGTACCGTACGAAAAAGGTGTTGAATCAACCCGCCAAATGTGGTTAATATATCCTCGCGGTCCACAAAGGACATTTCGCAATCAATTTGGGTGAATTCAGGTTGGCGATCCGCCCGAAAATCCTCGTCACGGAAACATTTTACTATTTGGTAATACCGGTCCATGCCTGCAACCATTAGCAATTGCTTGAAAGTCTGTGGCGACTGGGGGAGTGCATAAAACTGCCCCTGGTTAAGACGTGATGGAACAACAAAATCCCTGGCACCCTCAGGTGTAGACTTAATTAACACGGGTGTTTCTACCTCGGTGAAAGACTGATCATCCAGATAACGACGCGTTTCCCGAAGCATCTTGTGCCGTAATTCCAATTTTTGACGAACCACATTCCGCCGAATATCGAGGTAACGATATTTCATTCGTAAGTCTTCACCGCCATCTGTATCATCCTCTATGGTAAAAGGCGGAGTCTTCGCGGCATTCAATATTCTCAAGTCAGTTACCTTGATCTCGATTTCGCCGGTTGGGATCTTATCATTCTTGCTGTGTCGTTCGACGACGGTTCCTTTCGCTTCAATGACGAATTCCCGTCCAAGTTTCGCCGCGGCTTTTAATAATTCTTCGTTGCTGGTCCCTTCTTCAAAAATTAATTGGGTAATTCCAGTCCTGTCGCGAAGGTCGACCCAGATCACACTGCCCTTGTCACGGACCTTTTGCACCCAACCACAAAGGGTTATTTGCTTATTGACATCTTCAAGTCGTAATTCTCCGCAGGTATGTGATCTCAGCATCGCTTTATTTTATATTTTTGAGGGGGCAAAGTTAATGGTATTAATTTTGCCTGAAAATGATTGTTGAGAATTTTAGAATTGACGTATGTTTAAATTTTTAGTAGGTGCATTGATTGTTTGCCTTCCGGTGATCCAGGAGACCAAATGGGTAAAGACCAAGGTGAATGATGAAATAACCATGTCCTTGCCAAAGGATTTTTATGCGATGACACCTGAAGACATTGCACAAAGGTATCCCAGTGTTCGAAACCCCATCGGAGCATATACCAATCCGGACCGTGTAATTGATGTCAGTGTGAAAGTCAGTGCCACACAATGGCGGGAGGAGGATATTGAACTGGCCAGCTCATTTTTCAAGTCGAGCATTCTCAACCTGTATGATCGGGTAACCATTACACAGGAATCCATTGAAGAGATCAATGGCCGTAAATTTGCCGTTTTTGAATTTGATTCCCGTATTGAAGGAGAACAGTATGCATTGGAAAGCCGAGAATCCATCCGGAAGTATAATTACGTTCAGTATGTGATCGATGGCGGAGAAACCCTCGTTTTTTCTGTACAGTGCCCCTCTCAAATGAAGGAACAGTGTAAAGAAACGGCTCACAAAATTATGAAAAGTGTGGTAGTCAAATGAATGAGATCCTCACAGATGATTACTACATGAATGAAGCCATGAAGCTTGCACGAATGGCTTATGAAGAGGGGGAAATTCCGGTGGGAGCTGTTGTGGTTGCCGCGGGTCGTATTATCGCAAGAGGGTACAATCAAACCGAGAAATTAAATGACCCTACGGCACATGCGGAAATGCTGGCCATAACGGCTGCGACAAATTATTTAGGAACAAAATACCTTAGTGACTGTTCTCTTTATGTAACCCTTGAGCCTTGCGCCATGTGCGCCGGAGCACTTTACTGGGCTCAGTTAAAACAACTGGTTTATGCTGCTCCTGATGAAAAGCGAGGATATCTTCATTATCATGAAGGACTGGTTCACCCGAAGACAGAGGTGAAGAAAGGACCCATGAAAGAAGAATCCGAACAGTTATTGAAAACCTTTTTCAGCAGATTGCGAAAGGATAGGCGATAGGGTTCCTTTATGGAGGCGTTTTTCGTAACTTAGTACTCCCTAAAGCAAGTAGAAATTATTGTTTAAATAAAACCACAATCAGATTATGGCTTTTGAATTACCTGATCTACCTTATGCACACGATGCATTAGAACCGCATATTGATGCCAGAACCATGGAAATTCACCATGGAAAGCACCACGCGGGATATACGAGCAAATTGAATGCGGCTATTGAAGGAACGGATATGGAGGGAAAATCCATTGAAGACCTTCTGGCCAATAATTCAAATAACACCGCCATCCGAAATAATGGGGGCGGATTTTATAACCACTCACTCTTCTGGAAAATCATGTCGCCCAATGGAGGAGGAGCTCCTTCGGGTGAGTTAGCCGAGGCCATCGATAGCGCTTTCGGTTCATTTGATAGTTTTAAGAAAAAATTCTCAGATGCAGCAGGCGGACAATTTGGTTCGGGCTGGGCGTGGCTTTGTGTACATCCGGGAGGTAAACTTGACGTATGTGCAACGCCTAACCAGGACAACCCGTTAATGCCGAATGTAGGATGTGGCGGACAGCCAATCCTGGGTATTGATGTATGGGAGCACGCCTATTATCTCAACTACCAAAATCGCCGGCCAGATTATGTTTCCGCATTTTGGAATGTGATTAACTGGGATGAAGTGGCAAGCCGCTACGCACAGAACAAGTAAATAATACGCATCAAATAAAAGAACCCTGTAGTGAGTGCTACAGGGTTTTTTTATAACCTAAACTATGAATGTGTTCATTTTAATGTGACCTGAGATACATTGCGCATGATCACATGGCGCTTGTTGCTTCTATCGATGTTGGTGTTGTTATTATTATGAGTCAGATTCTTGAAGTATTTTCTTGCTCTGGTAAATCATATGCAATGGGTATACCATAAATTTAAATATCTGACAATCAATTATATATGATATTTGTTAGCAGTAGAATTG
Source organism: uncultured Roseivirgaceae bacterium (assembly GCA_964351425.1). Lineage (GTDB taxonomy): Bacteria > Bacteroidota > Bacteroidia > Cytophagales > Cyclobacteriaceae > JAUILA01. The sequence continues at coordinate 21,294 of CAYGOW010000003.1, read as the reverse complement.
TTCAAAAATGAACACTATGCGCACGAATTTGACCAATGAAGAGGACTGGTATAATATCTTGAAGTCCACTTTGCGAAACCCGTCTAATATTCTATTTTTGTGCCAAAATTAAACAACCATCCATGAGCGTATTAGTAAATAAGGACTCAAAAGTTATCGTACAGGGATTCACCGGTTCGGAAGGATCATTTCATGCCAGTCAAATGATTGAATATGGTACCAATGTTGTTGGTGGGGTTACTCCTGGAAAAGGAGGGCAGACACATCTCGACCGGCCTGTATTCAATACGGTGAAAGAGGCCGTTGATAAAGCGGATGCCAATGTATCGATTATATTTGTTCCTCCTGCCTATGCTGCCGATGCGATTATGGAAGCTGCGGACGCCGGGATTAAGGTAATTATTGCGATTACAGAAGGGATTCCGGTCAAAGACATGCTTTATGCCAAAGAATATATTAAGAGCCGGAATGTCACGTTAATTGGACCGAATTGTCCGGGTGTCATTACACCGGGAGAAGCCAAGGTTGGTATTATGCCTGGATTCGTATTCAAAGCGGGTCGTATCGGAATTGTATCGAAATCCGGTACGTTGACTTACGAAGCGGCTGATCAGGTGGTAAAAGCCGGCCTGGGTATATCTACGGCAATCGGAATTGGTGGGGATCCCATCATTGGCACCTCAACCAAGGAAGCCGTTCAGTTGCTTATGGAAGATGATGAAACCGACGCGATTGTAATGATTGGAGAAATTGGTGGTCAATACGAGGCAGAAGCCGCTCGATGGATTAAATCCGAAGGAAATCCCAAGCCTGTCGTAGGCTTCATTGCGGGTCAAACAGCTCCGAAAGGAAAGCGAATGGGCCATGCAGGAGCGATCATCGGAGGAGAAGGGGATACAGCAGAAGCTAAAATGAAGATAATGAAGGAATGTGGTCTTCACGTGGTGGCATCTCCTGCTGATATAGGTGAAACTATTGCAAAAGCTTTAAAAAGCTAAGACGTTACTAGCATAAGATTTTACAAAAAGCTGCTCCAACCGGAGTGGCTTTTTTATTTGGGGGATATGAATGCGGGTAAAAGAATATCCTCAAGTGAATCAAGTGGAACTGTGATCCGGGTGGGACCATAGGCATAGGGAGCTACTTCATACTGATTGTAATACAGCAGGACACTGTCCTTTAACAGCGTAAGGTTTTCGGTATAGTAATTATCATCTTCAAACCAAAACCCGTGATCTGCCAGTTTTTCTGAGGAATCAAGACCTTTTTGACGCATGAATGCTTTGCGTACCTGGTTATTTAATACTTTTTCAAATGGTTCCCGGAAGAAATCTTGCAACGTGTACTTTTCGCCGGTATCCGGATTAAGGTTCAGGTACGTAACGGTAGAATTGCCATGAGCCCCTCCGGTATACAGGTAGGTGTCAAAACTCAAAGACAATAAAATGGAATCATTTCGCAACACAGTGACATCTCCGTCATATTGCCAGCCAAATGCCTGATCAAATTCACTTTTAACCTCTTCATATTCACGGATAAAAGTAGAGGCAAAATCCTCGTAACTGGTAAACGTAATGCTGTCGTACAGGATATTGTCAACCAGCGTTTCCAGTACAGCTGCATTCACGGCTGATTCGGCGGCTGGATTTAACGTTCCTGAAAAATGAGGGTATGTCAAAGTGATACTGGTACACGAACTGGTCGTATCAGAATCGCAATCACCATGGGTACGCTGGAAGGTCTTATAGTCATGCAGCAGCTCAATGAATACATCATTTCCTGCAGATTCAGTAGCTATGTTTTGTTCGGCTACAGGATTACAGCCCGCCAGTATGCCCACTATCAGGATTCCTGTGAATAACAGGTTTTTCATAAAAGATCATTCGCCAGGTTTGCCAATTCGCTGCGTTCTCCTTTTTCAAGGGTAATGTGCGCATACAGCTCGTGATCCTTCACCCTGTCGATCAGGTAGGACAATCCATTACTTTGCGAATCAAGGTATGGTGTATCGATCTGATAGATATCACCCGTAAAGATTATCTTGGTATTGTCTCCGGCCCGGGTAATGATCGTTTTTATTTCATGCGGAGTGAGGTTCTGGGCTTCATCCACGATAAAACAAATATTGGAAAGACTTCTTCCGCGAATATAGGCAAGTGGTGTGATTACCAGTTTTTCCTGGTTAACCATTTCAGTGAGCTTGGAAAACTCACGATCGGTTTCATGGAACTGGTTTTGAATAAATTTTAGATTATCCCACAAAGGCTCCATGTATGGATTGAGCTTCGACTTAATGTCCCCGGGCAGATAGCCTATATCCTTATTGCTAAGCGGAACGATAGGACGCGCCAGAAAAATTTGTTTGAATTCACGTTTCTGTTCCAGGGCACCGGCAAGCGCCAGCAATGTTTTCCCTGTACCAGCCACTCCCTGTATCGTTACCAGTTTTACATTCGGATTCATAATAGAATGAATCGCGAATGTTTGTTCCGCATTCTTAGGTTTTATTCCGTAAACCGGTCGTTTTTCGACATGTTCCACCAGTTCGGTAATCGGATTATAATAAGCCAGAATTGATTTTTTACCACTTTTAAGAATGTAATAGCTGTTCTTCTTAGGCTTGGCTGTTCCAATTAAACCGCGCGGGGATATGGCACCTTTTTCATAGAGTTCATTGATCTTGGCAGGTGAGGCCTTATCATAAATCTTCATACCGGTGTACAGCGAGTTTACATTTTGTACCTTTCCGGTATTGTAATCCTCGGCTGGTAAACCGAGAGATTTAGCCTTGAGTCGGAGGTTAATATCCTTAGAGACAAGAATCACCTTCCGGTCCTTGACTTCCTGTTGCAGCAATAGGGCAGAATTCAGAATGCGATGATCTGCTTTGTCCTCATCAAAAACTTCGCTGGCATCTACCTGGTTTTTTCCAGGCATAAGTACTTTGAACTTCCCTTTGGTCTTGCCGTTCAGCGGGTTCCAATCCTGCAACATCTTACCATGGGCCAACTTGTCGAGCAAGCGCGTAAATTCCCTGGCTTCGAAATTTTTAGTATCGTTGCCTTTTTTGAATTGATCCAATTCTTCCAACACGGTAATCGGGATCCCGATATCGTGTTCTTCAAAATTCATGATGGAATTGTGTTCGTAAATGATAACCGATGTATCAAGTACAAAAACCTTCTTCTCTTTCTTCTCAGTGGTCTTCGCTTTCGGCATACAGGAAGGAAAAAATTTTTGTGATGAATGAAACCAAATTTAGCCAACTGTTTTAAACTATTGGGATAACCAGGAGGTTTTTTTCATTATTATTCCTTTCAGGTGGAATGGTTCTTCAGAACATACAAATCTCCCCGGTTATCAGGGATAATATTCAAAACATTGGCCAGGGTAAGAAGGACCAGGGTGCGCGATGCACGAAAGTGACTTATACTCGCAAGTTTTTGGAAATCCGATAGCGTTATCCCTTCATTCTTCTCCAGGTATTCGAATAGTATCCTCTCTTTGTCGCCGTAATGGAACTTAATATTTTTAGGGTTATTTCGACGGCGGATGATTTCACGCATTTCCCTGCTGGCCTGTATACTCTTATCTCCGGCCCGCACAAAGGTGATTCTTTTGTTTTCATCTGTAGGAGAGAGAATGTAATGGGGTTTATTACGTGACTCTTTTATTTCAACCAGCACCACCCACCGGTCTTCAGTGATGGCTATCTCTTCAATGGTATAGGGCAAGGAAGGCCGACAGTACTTTACAATGGCCTTTTCCAGGGCATAGATATGATCTTCAGGAAATTTAAGTCCCGGAATGGACCCGTCATCATTTACGCCGATAAACAGGTATCCACCTCTTGTATTGGCAAATGCTACAAGTTCCTTTATAATTTTTTCCGGATGAGCAACCTTGCGTTTAAACTCGACGGTGGTGGATTCGCCCCCCGAAACCAAATGCCGTACCTTTTTTAGTTCCATGACTAATAATCATCATCGAATTCTTCGTCATCATCCGGCGGACCGGGCATAGTAAACATACTGCTTAATAGATCTTTGAACTGAATTCCACGATTTAATTGGTGCTTGCTCAGCTGACTATATTCTGCCAGGCCGTGAAGGGCAAATTCCATCAGGAAGAGCCTGTCTTCTTCATTCAGGTCCGGATGTTCTTTTTTAACAAGAGCTTCCAGCCCGGGAACCGCTTTCAATGCTTTCGCATAGTCTGATTGGGACTGGTCGTAAAGGATGTCTACGGAATGATTATCTCCAAACCAGTTGGTGATGGCCTGATAGGGGTTATCGTCTTTTTGTTTACGGATTTTTTCAGGGTCTTTGAAATAATTGGTAAACTGTGTGCGGATAGCTTTCCCTACCAGGTTATGGGCTACAATGCCCGGACCTTCCTGTTCCCCCTCGTATACCAACTCAACTTTACCTGTGATCGAAGGGATCACTCCATAGAGATCACTGACGCGGACCGATAATTTATTGCTCTTAGAATACAGTGCACGGCGTTCGGCTGCTGACATGAGGTTTTCAAGCGCTGAAATGGTCAGTCGTGCGGAAACTCCGCTTTTTGTATCAACGTATTCACTATCACGTGCTTCAAAAGCGATTTGTTCGATAAGATCCCTGGCCAGTTCGGGAATATGAATTATTTCTTTCTGCTCTTCCTTAATGTGAGCTTCTTGTTCGGTAATTTTTCGACCGGTAGCAATGTCTTTTGGATAGTGGGTAATGATCTGACTATCGATTCTATCCTTAAGAGGCGTAACAATACTTCCCCGGTTGGTGTAATCTTCGGGGTTGGCGGTGAATACAAATTGCAAGTCAAGGGGTAATCTGACTTTAAATCCGCGAATCTGGATATCTCCTTCCTGAAGAATGTTAAACAGAGCCACCTGAATTCTCGCTTGTAAATCGGGTAATTCATTGATTACAAAGATGCCCCTGTTTGCGCGGGGAATTAATCCGAAATGGATCACGCGTTCATCTGAGTACGGCAATTTGAGCGTAGCCGCTTTAATCGGGTCTACATCCCCGATCAGATCGGCAATGGAAACATCCGGAGTAGCGAGTTTTTCAGCGTATCTTTCGTCACGGTGCATCCAGGCGATGGGTGTTTTACCTCCTTTATCCTCGACCGTGTCACGGCCGAAGCGTGAGATAGGAGAAAACGGGTCATCGTTCATTTCCGATCCACGAATGACCGGGATATACTCGTCCAGCAAGTGAATCATCTGACGAGCCATGCGGGTTTTTGCCTGTCCACGCAGTCCCAGCAGGTTAATATCATGCATGGAAAGAATGGCACGTTCCATATTCGGAATGACGGTATCTTGACATTCCCATATTCCTTCAAATACCTTTTCGCCCTTTTTCAATTTTGCGATCAGGTTATCCCTCAATTCCTTTTTTACCGGCTTTGTGATATATCCGTATTCCTTTAATTCTTCCAGTGTATTCAACTGGAGTAATTCGTTTGTCTTCATGCGTATGTTAAAGTTTCTTGCGTCTGTTTCTCCGATAATCCTCAAAAATCAAATCCCCCAGTCCTTTTAAACTACTGTAGTAGGCGCTCCCGTTATTCACCTTGGTGAACTCCTTAACAAACTCTTTTAAATAAGGATCTGAAGCGATCATAAAAGTGGTGACAGGAATTTTCAGTTTCCGGCATTGCCTGGCGAGTGTGAGTGTTTTGTTGAGGATTTTACTGTCCAGGCCAAAACTGTTTTTATAATACTTGATCCCTTGTTTGAGGCAGGTTGGTTTGCCGTCAGTGATCATAAATATCTGTTTATTCGCAGTTTTTCTCCTCCTTAATAAGTCCATGGCCAACTCCAGGCCTGCAACGGTATTGGTGTGGTAAGGGCCAACCTGGAGATAGGGCAGGTCCTTAATCTCAATTTGCCAGGCATCATTGCCAAAGACAATTACATCCAGGTTGTCTTTTGGATATTTACGCTTTACCAGCTCAGCCAATGCCATCGCTACTTTTTTTGCGGGTGTGATGCGGTCTTCCCCGTAAAGGATCATCGAATGGGATATGTCGATCATCAGTACCGTGGAAGTTTGGGTTTTGTACTCATTCTCCCGAACCTCCAGATCGCCCTCGGTCATCATGAAGTTATCTACCCCGTGATTGATCTGTGCATTGCGAAGGGAGTCGGTCATGGATATTTGCTCTAGTGTATCCCCAAAGCGGTATGCCCTGTGATCCGTGCTTGGTTCATCCCCAAGACCGCCAAAATTCGTTTTATGCTCTCCTCGTTTGCCTTTTTTAAGCCGGCCGAAAATTTCCTCTAAAGCGGAAGTTCGAATGCGTTGTTCACTCTTGGCGGTAAGTTCAAATTTTCCTTCGGGAGTTTCATCCGTTATATATCCCTTTGATTTAAGGTCGTCGATAAAATCACCCATCCCGTATTCATCCCCGGTCAGTCCATATTGATTGTTCAGGTTATTCAGCCAGCTCAACGCCTCCGAAACATCGCCTGCCGTAATTACAAGCAATTGAAGGAAGATGTCGAGCATCTTATCGAAGTCGGACTTGTCCTTATCCGGATTTGGAATAAATTTAGTGAATCGATGTCCTAGCATAGTAAAACTACTTTCTACTTAGTTAAACCGGGAGCAGGGGTAATGTGTTCCTGATTATGATTAAACATAAACGGATTTTTTCATTTGTGTGTAAGAAATGCGCCTTTTTTGACCTTTATGGGAAAATTATTCTCCCCATATTTGAAGTATAAATTTTAACCGGAAACTTAATTTTTTGAACTATGAAAAAGTCTGTATTGGTTTTGTTTGCTTTGGCTTTATTTATTTCATCATGTGCAAGTTACACGTGTCCGACATATACCAAGGCTCCAGAGCCAGATAAAACTGAACAAGACTTAAATCACCTATGAAAAGGGTTTTAGATTTCATAATGAAATTTAAATTAACCAAATGGATTGGTGACATTTTTTACTACCGGTACAAAAGGTACAATAAAAAAAGTG
>CAYGOW010000003.1:9594-14290 GCA_964351425.1 uncultured Roseivirgaceae bacterium | reverse complement strand
TTTTGCTTTTCAGGTCCTTTTCGTAAATGATCTTTTTTGACTCCACGCCGCCCAAACTCTTTTTAAACCAGCACAGGCCTTCATTTCTGATACCTCTCACACTACAAATTCCCTGATCCAGAATGGATATTCCCTCGTTTTGTGCATAGGCATACAGGCCTTCCATCAGGAACACCACCGGGCTTTTATGGCGCATGCTCAGCGTATCCCCATGATAAAAATCATACAGGATGTTATGGTTTACACGGATTGCGGTACTGGCAGCGATTAAATTGTCCTCCTTGAATACACCAAAAAGAAGGTAATTATCTGGAAATTGATCGTACATACTGGCCAAATCCGATAATTCCATGGTCATGGGATAGCCTTTTATGGACTTGGCTTCTTCAAATAACCGGTAGGCCGGTGTAAGGTACTGACCCGGATCAAGACGCTTGAACGCCCATTTTTCCTTTTTCGCAGTATTCAGGTATCTTTTTTCTGTGCGATGTAGCCCGGTCCGAAATTTATTGCCGGAGACGTTCAGGTGATAATTCACATCAATTATTTTCGGGAGAAACCCGGCGGATAACAGGGCATGATGTTGTATGGCCCAGCCCTCCGGATCATAGCATTCGGGGTGGGAGCGCACAACAAGTTGCTCAAGCCCTTTCAGATATCCCTGTTGTTCCAGTGATTTCAGGAAAAAGGATAGGCTTTCCCGGGTAACATTCTCAGAAAATGAAAAACCACCAAAAGGACTTCTGGCGAGACTAAATAACTTTTCCCCTTCCTGTTTAAAAGGAATCTTAATGAACGATGTTTCATTCTCCCATTCAAAGACAATACTTGGGGAGGCACAAAATAAAAACGCCTCGGACAGGAAAAACAGTGTGTTGTTCCGATCTGAGGCGCTACTTTTTCTTTGTATTACCTCCATGCTCAGGGCATGGTACGGAAGATTACATCCCAAAGGGGTGATGATACACCAAATGCAGCGTCTTGTCGCATGTAGTGATGAATGCCATGGTGAACCCAAAGAATCTTAAACATGTTTTTGGGCGGCTGATAAGCGTGCACAATATAATGCACAAACAAATAGCTGGCATACCCAATCAAGAAACCTGGGAGGAAAGCGAACACATAATCCCCGATAAAAAACCTGAGTACGAACAGCAGTAACGTGGATATGGTAATACTTGCCCATGGCGGCATGGCCAGACGGTCTTTATCTTTAGGAAACTCATGATGAACACCATGTGCGTGGTACTGAATGCTCTTTTTTAGCTTCGTATTCGTAACCATGTGAAATACAAATCGGTGAACCAGGTATTCAATCAATGTAAAAATTAATAAACCTCCGAAAAAGAGTGCTACAGTCGTTGCAGGGGGTAATGCAGTGTTATAAACACTCCATATCAGAAGTCCTGCGGAATATATTATAAATAGTGTTATCGGCACGGCAATATGCGTCCGCGTCAACCTTTCGAGCAATTTATTTTCGAAAAGCTGTTTTGTTCCTTTGTTATTTGGTGTTGACACGTTGTGTGACTAAGCCATAAGATTAGAATGGTTTAATACTCTTACAAAAATAATAATACGATCAACAAATCAACATGTTTCACTCGGAAATAAAATACATTAACGGCAATTAGATATTATGGGTGGCAGCCGAATATTCGAGTATTTCTTTGTAATACGCTTCATACATGGGCATAATCTTGGAAATTTCAAACTCCTTCGCCCTTGCCAGCGCTCTGGCCTTGAATCCGGGTAGATTATCCTTATCCAGGATGGTCAACGCATTACGGGTCATGTCTTCGACATCTCCGATATTACTCATAAATCCTGTTACACCCTGAATATTTAATTCGGGCAGTCCGCCTGTGTTGGTCGAAATAATAGGCACTTCACAGGCCATCGCCTCCAGTGCGGCAAGTCCGAAACTTTCATTCTCCGAGGGCATGATAAACAAGTCAGCGACAGAAAGCACCTCTTCGACCTGATCCAGTTTGCCAAGAAAACGTATGTCGTCACACGTCTTAAGTTCACGGCATAGGCTCTCAATGTTTTTTCGTTCCGGGCCATCCCCAACCAGAAGAAGTTTTGCCGGGATCACCTTGCGGACATTATTGAATACCCGTACTACATCATCCACACGTTTTACCTTACGAAAATTGGACGTATGGACCAGCAGGGCTTCATCGTTCGGACAAATCGCGGTCTTAAAATGTTCCTTCTTTTGCTTTTTAAAACGTTCAAGGTCGATGAAGTTTGGAATAACCCGAATGTCCTTCGTTATATTGAAGTGTTCATACGTGTCTTTTTTCAGGTCTTCGGAAACAGCGGTTACTCCATCTGAATGGTTAATGCTGAACGTTACAACAGGCTCATAAGAGGCATCCTTGCCAACCAGTGTTATATCCGTACCGTGCAGTGTGGTAACGACCGGGATATGAATGCCTTCTTCCGCCAGGATCTGCTTGGCCATATATGCGGCGGACGCATGTGGTATGGCATAATGCACGTGGAGCAGATCAAGCTTTTCATACTTCACCACATCCACCATTTTACTGGCCAGAGCCAGCTCATAAGGAGGATATTCAAACAATGGATAGGTACGTATATCCACTTCGTGATAAAATAAATTCTCGTTAAAGAAACTCAGCCGTGTGGGCTGGGAATAGGTAATAAAATGGATCCGGTGACCGGCTTTCGCCAGTGCGATACCCAATTCTGTTGCCACTACACCGCTACCTCCAAAGGTGGGGTAGCAGACAATGCCAATATTCATAAGCTTTTTCATTCCGCGTCAGTTGACTTGTGTGCTCCTGTATTGCCAGATGGCATCATAGATAACCTCCTGAATTCTGGTACGTGTATTCGCTTTCAGAAGTTTAGTATTTGAGGCATCAGGATGAATCCGGTTTGACAAAAATACATAAATCAAGTCAAATTCAGGGTCAATCCAGACCGCCGTGCCAGTAAAACCTGTATGACCAAAGGTTTGTTTACTTGCCTGTTCGGCAGTTGGCCCGTACCACTCCCCGTGCAGGGGCTTATCCCAACCCAACCCGCGGCGGTTGGATTCGTATTGTTGAGCAGTAAAACGTGCAATGGTTTCTTTCTGAAAGTAGCGCGTACCACCATACGTGCCCTCCTGCAATAGCATTTGTGATATTTTAGCCAGGTCTGTAGCCGTACTGAAGAGGCCGGCATGTAAAGCGGCTCCCTGGTCGTGGACCATTCCGGTCACCAGGGCTTTCCTGAAAATATTGTCCTGTTCGGTCGGTGCAATGCGAATGGCAGAAAATTTACGCAACGGGTTGAAAGCAGTCGAATTCATACCCAGCGGGTCATAAAAATTCTGCGCCATGAATTGATCAAGCGGTTGGTTGGTCTTGGATTCCACCAGACGCTGCATCATATAGTAGCCAAGATCTGAATACTTGTAATCGAAATACTTGTGGTCTTCTTTTTTGCGGAGCCTGCTGTCAATGACCCATTGCCAGATGCTGTCTTTAACCACCGGAGAAACAAACAGGTTATCACGCACCTTCATCGCGTGCTCGGGGTCCTGGCCCTGGCTATAATCTTCCGGCAGGTAATTGTATTTCTTATCCACTGTCATGGCCCAAAACGGAACATAGGTCCACAGGCCCGCCTGATGTGTCAGGATATCCCGAATAATCATGTCTTCCTTATTGGTGCCTTTTAATTCAGGCAGATAGGCAGATATCTTTTTATCCAGATCAATTAACCCACGTTCTTCCAGCAACATTAGCGCCTGGGTGGTTGCCATTACCTTGGTTAGCGAAGCCAGGTCATAGATTGTGCGGTCAGAGACAGGTTTTAAGCTGTCGTAGGAATAATAGCCGAATGATTTGCTGTAGATAACTTTTCCTTCCTTGGCAATCAGCACCTGACATCCTGGGGTCGCCTGGTCATTGATTGCTTCCTCTACCAGTTTATCTATTCGCAGGAGTGTGCGACTGTCCATTCCGGCGGCTTCTGGTAAGTGATAGGAGATTCGATTAAGTGTTTGTGTAGTGACGCCACTTCCCTGTACGAATTTCTTTGATGCTTGTACAGGCAACCGTCCTGACGCGGGAATCGCGCCAAACAGTACTTCTGCCATGGCAAGCTGTGCGCGTTCGTCCGTATCATACCCGCACAGTACCGTCTTGAATTCATCCAGCAGGGCAAGATCATACGGACTGGTGAATGAGCAAATAATCACCTTTTTTTGTCCGTCCAGTTTTTTCAGAAGTTTCAGCAGGGATTCCCCGGGAAGATGTTTTTTACCCATAATCCCAACGATTATGACGTCGTATTCAGGGAGATTGGCAGTGAGCAGTTCAATGGAAGTACTTTCATCGAATTGCGTCAGCCCGGCATAATGCTGCAAATGATTTTCAAACGGGTCGCCCGGTCCAAGTATCAGCGATGCCATCCGGGTATTATCAATGGTGCGTATTGGCAGGGCCTTGTCCCTGTCGGTGACCAAGGTCATGGCTTGTTTATACATTTCCAGCGCCAGTAAATCTCCCTGTGCCGCATTGAGCCGTAATAATAAATTATCGGTATTGATGGCCTTACGTTTATTTAGCCCAAGGTCATATTTGTACCGGAGAATGCGGCGCACGGTGGCTTCCAGTTGCTTTTCCAGGGATTTCTTCTCCGACACCGCCTCGGATATTTTCAATGCCGCTGCCGG
>CAYGOW010000003.1:0-9584 GCA_964351425.1 uncultured Roseivirgaceae bacterium | reverse complement strand
AAGGATATCCGCACCGGCCAGAAATGCTTTGAGTTCTGCATCCCCGTCGGTAAACCGGTCACTCACGGCCTTCATGTTCAACGCATCAGTGAAGATAAGCCCGTCATACGCTAATTCCTTCCGCAGATAGTCCGTGGTAATGGTTGGTGACAAGGAGGCCGGTAATTCTTCATCCTCTTCCATGGCCGGAACAAACAGGTGGCCGGTCATGATACCGCCAATATTTTTTTCAATCAACCGGCGAAAAGGGACGGTTTCAAGGGTATCAAGCCGGTTTTTTGAATAAGGAAGGACAGGCAATGCCTTATGGCTGTCGACGTTGGTATCCCCGTGTCCCGGGAAATGCTTGGCGACAGATAATATTCCATTGTCCTGCAGGCCACTCGCATAGGCTGTGGCTTTCCGTGAAACCATTGCCTTATTTTCTCCGAATGACCGGGTGCCGATTACCGGATTGTCGGGCCGGTTGTTAACGTCCGCGACAGGTGCGAAATTCACATGAATCCCCATGATTTTCATTTGACGGGCAATTTCAGTTCCCATGGCATAAATAAGACTGTCGTTTGAAAGCGCACCCAGCACCATTTGACGGGGGAATGTAATGGTGCTGTCAAGCCGCATGGGCAACCCCCATTCGAGATCCATTCCGATCATCAGGGGGAGTCGGGATTTCTTTTGCAGTTTGTTGGTCAGCTGCGCCTGGCGTACCGGACCTCCCTGCATAAAAAGGATACCGCCGGGCTGGTATTTATCTACGAATGAGATTAATTCATTCTCGTGGGTGGTGGATTTATTGCTGTATGCAGCAATCATAAACAATTGTCCAATCCGCTGTTCAGGGGTCATTGCAGCATAGACACTATCCACCCATGCCTGCCGGGAAGGGTCCGATTGATCTTTCTGGGCGAGAAGCACAGTAGGGGTACAGAGCAGGAGAATAAAAAATGTTGATATGAAGGCGCTAAAAACTTTTTTGATCATGCAGCCGTTCGTTATTTATACTAAACGTAAAAAAGTATCTTTGTGTATTAAAAAATTGGAATTTACAATATTCTAAGGTAAAAAATAATCCGCACATTGTGGCTAAATTACAATGTGAGATTATAGTAAAAAATACAGTACAATTATGAAATTCCCATCTCTCTTTCGATTATCCAGACACCAGCGATTCCATGTGGAACCGAGGTATTATGACCCGGTCAAGGAAGAGATCGATGCGCGGACGTCGCAGATACGAGCCGAATTAAAATTGGAAGAGGATGAATTATCAGATCTTCCGAAAGGCACTTCTTCCAGAATCACGGGTGCATTCACCCGTCGTGCATCGCGTCGCTCAGGGATGAACATCATGCAGCTGGTCATCCTGTTATTGCTCATCGGACTGATTGCAGGCTTCTGGTACTTTGGAAACATCGCTGTCTATATCATTTTATTAGTTTCTTCCCTATTATTGTACCTCAAAATCAAGCGGATCATTTAAACCCCTTTATTGTTCATGCCCGACCTTATCAGACTCCTTCCTGACTCACTGGCCAACCAGATTGCGGCAGGAGAAGTGGTCCAGCGGCCGGCCTCTGCGCTTAAAGAATTACTGGAGAATGCGATCGATGCGGACGCGCGTCAGATCAGTGTGATTGTGCGTGATGCCGGGAAGACATTTATCCAGGTGGTGGATGACGGGAAAGGAATGAGTGAAACGGATGCACGCATGAGCCTGGAGCGGCACGCTACCTCCAAGATCAGCTGTTCAGATGATCTGTTTAATATCCGCACTATGGGATTTCGTGGCGAAGCGCTTGCCTCCATTGCGGCGGTTGCACAAGTCGAGATGAAGAGCAGGATGCCGGATCAGGAAGTGGGCACCATGATTTGCGTGGAGGCGTCAGAGGTGAAAAAGCAGGAACCTGTTGCCATGAAGCCCGGCACATCCATTGCGGTCAAAAATCTATTTTATAATGTTCCGGCCCGGCGTAATTTTCTCAAATCCAATGCGGTTGAAATGAAGCATATCGTGGAGGAGTTTCAGCGGGTTGCTTTATGTTATCCTGAAATTGGCTTTTCGCTTTTTCAGAATGATATGGAATTGTATCAATTGTCGGCCGGGAAATTGAGTCACCGCATTGTTGGTCTGTTCGGTAAAAATTATCAATCGCAGCTTGCAGCCTGCCAGGAAGAAACAGCAGATATGAAAGTCCATGGCTATGTGGGGACGCCGGATGCGGTTCGAAAAACGCGCGGGGAGCAATTTTTCTTTGTAAATGGGCGCTATATTAAAAGTCCCTACCTCCACCATGCCGTGGCAAATGCCTACGAAGGGCTCATTCCGGAAGGGACATTTCCTTTTTATGTCCTGTATATCGATCTTCCTCCGTCGCGGGTGGATGTCAACGTGCACCCGACGAAAACCGAAATAAAATTTGATGACGAACGTACTGTGTATGCGATTGTCAAGGCGGCGGTACGCCAGGCACTGTCCCGGCACAACCTGACGCCGGCACTTGATTTTGGGGCGGATATAAACCTTGGACAAAAACTTATTCGCGAACGTGAAGCGATCCGCGATAAGCATTACAGCCAGTTCAAAGTGGAAAAGGATCCGAATCTGGACCATTGGGAGAAGCTTTTTGAAGAAAATCCGGGTACACCGGTTCAACCGAGGAATTGGTCCGATACGACCCCGACGCCACAGAATGACCCACCCAGCCTGCGTTTTGAGAGCCGGATGAATGAGGAGAGTGCTCCTGAAAAGGCAGGTCAGTCCCGGGGCTTATTCATGTTGCACGACAGATATATTGTAAGCCAGGTTAAATCGGGCATGATGCTGATTGATTTGCAGGCAGCTCATGAGCGAATCCTTTTTGAGAAGTACCAGCGACATATGGAAAACCGGACCGGGGCTTCTCAACAGACACTCTTCCCGCAAACAATTTCTTTAAACCCGGGGGATGCTTCACTCGTTAAGGATATGAGCGAGGAATTGGGCGCTTTAGGGTTTATGATTGAAGAATTTGGGAAAAATGACTTTCTGATCAAGGGAATCCCTGCAGATCTCGGTACCGGGAATGAAAGAGAAATCCTTGAAGGGTTGATTGACCAATTCAAACACCATCAAAATACGCTTAATATTGCCCGTAAGGAGAATCTGGCAAGGTCACTGGCCCGTCGCACGTGCCTTCGGAGCGGGGCAAGAATGAGTCCATCCGAAATGGAAGGGCTCGTTGAGCAACTTTTTGCCTGTGAAAATCCTAATTTTGCGCCGAACGGAAGAAATACCCATGCGATTATTTCCCTGGAAATGATTGCGAACCATTTTACGAAATAAGACTTTATGTTTCGACTTACGCCTGTAGTTAAGAATTTGCTGATCATCAATGTGGTGGTGTTCCTGCTACAAAACCTGGTAACCGCTATTGACTTCACCAGTTTACTCGCAATGCATAAAATAGGCTCGGATGGGTTTCGTCCCTACCAGCTATTTACCTATATGTTTGTACATGGCGGACTAGGGCATATTTTCTTTAATATGCTGGGCCTTGCATTTCTGGGACCGTTACTCGAACAATTCTGGGGCCCTAAGCGATTTCTGATATTTTATCTTGTTACAGGTATCGGTGCCGGGGTTTTGTTTGCCGGAATAGAATATTACCGGACATCCCAGGTCGAAGAACAGGTGCAGCATTATATTAGTGACCCATCACCGGCACGATTTGCCAGCTTTGTCGATGAATATAATAACAGATTAAGGCCACAATACCGACAGGAAATTATTCAATTCCTTGAATATTACGGGAGTCACGAAGAGGATCCTAATACCGTTGAGACGAGTAAGAAATATGTCAATCTCCTTTTACAGGCTTCGAAGGCTGGGATCATGTTAGGAGCTTCTGGTGCCGTGTACGGAATACTCATGGCGTTCGGCCTGCTGTTTCCCAATACCAAATTGATGCTGCTTTTTCCACCCATTCCGGTGAAAGCAAAATACCTGGTGCTGGCATTGGGTGCGTATGCAATTTATGCCGGATTCTCCCGAAGTGAAGGGGATACGGTCGCCCACTTTGCCCACCTTGGGGGCATGATCTTTGCATTCATTATGATCCAGATTTGGAAAGGACAACACAATAAATTTTATTAGGAGAAAAGATGCAAGGAGGAATAGCGGACGATATTAAGAATGCCTTTAACCGGCCCAATAATGCACATATTCAGCTGATCATTATCAATGTAGCTGTTTTCGTCATCATGGGGCTGATTCAGCTGTTTGTTGACCTGAGCAGCGGTGCGGGTGGGCTTAGTATTCAGCGCGAATGGCTGGGACTGCCCATGCAGCCGGGCGAATTCATCGTTAAACCGTGGACCTTCTTTACGTATATGTTTGCCCACGATGGATTCTGGCACATTCTGATGAATATGCTTTTTCTCTTCTGGTTTGGCAGAATTCTCTCTGAATATCTGGGTGGGGCCAAGGTGGTCAATACGTATATTCTTGGCGGATTGGCCGGTGCGCTGGTTTATGTGACCATTTATCCAACTGTATTGTCCCTGCTGGCAGGTGGTGCTGATGTGTCGCAGGTGAGTCCGAATCTGGTCGGGGCCTCGGCAGGAGTCTTTGCCGTGGTATTTGGTACGGCTACTCTAATGCCTAATTATACGATTTTCCTTCTTTTTCTTGGTCCGGTAAGGATCAAGTACATCGCACTCTTTTATCTGGTCACTTTTTTCCTGAATCTGTCCGGACCAAATTCCGGGGGCGAATTAGCCCACCTTGGAGGAGCATTGATGGGGTTTTTATATATCAAGCAATTACAAAATGGAATGGATCTGGGGGGATGGATTCAGAGTACGCTGGGTTTTTTCAGCGGGTTATTCAAACCAAAATCCAACATCAAGGTGAGTTATAAAAAGGAGAAAGCCACGGCCTCTTCTTCGCGTGGTTCATCTTCTGCTCCGGCATCGTCTTCTTCTTCTCAGGATGCGAGCCAGGATGAGATTGATGCCATCCTGGACAAGATATCAGAAAAAGGATATGAAAGTCTGTCCAAGGAAGAGAAGCAAAAACTATTTAACGCCAGTAAGCGCTAGGATTTATTGGCGAGCTGTCCGCAGGCTGCATCGATATCTTTCCCACGACTTCTTCGCACCTTCGCCGTAATGCCGGCTTTTTCAAGGGTACTAACATACATATCAAGCGCTAGAGGATCTGCTTGTTGAAAGCGACCTTCTCCAATCGGGTTGTATTCGATAAGATTCACTTTACACGGGATAACCTGACAAAACTTAACCAGCGCTTTGATATGGTCCATGTTGTCGTTGATATCTTTCCAAACTACGTATTCATAAGTCACCTTTCGGGAAGTCTTTTCGTACCAATATCGTAGGGCATCGGCAAGTTCTTCCAGTTTGTTGGTGTTATTGATTGACATAAAACTGCTTCTTACCTCATCAATCGCACTATGCAAGGAAAGCGCCAGGTTAAATTTCACTCCATCATCCGCCAACTTTTTTATCATTTTGGCAACGCCTACCGTGGAAAGAGTGATCCGTTTTGGAGACATATTTAATCCGTTAGGACTGGTGATTTTATCGATCGCCTCCATAACATTTTGGTAATTCAATAATGGCTCTCCCATTCCCATAAATACGATATTGGTTAAAGGCCTGCCAAAGTACTGATCACTTTGCTCACGAATCGCAACAACCTGGTCGTAGATTTCATCTGCATTCAGGTTGCGCATGCGCTTCAATTGTCCTGTAGCACAGAAATCACAATCAAGGCTGCAACCCACCTGACTTGAGACACACGCGGTAATTCGTTTGTTGGTCGGGATAAGTACCGACTCGACCACTTTTCCGTCGAAAAGCTTAACGGCATTTTTAATGGTGCCATCATTGCTGCGCTGCATCTGATCGACCGCGATATGGTTTATGATGAAATCCTGCTTTAGCCTCTCACGTGTGGAGAGGGATAAGTTGGTCATCTGGTCAAAATCCTTGGCTGATTTTTTCCAGAGCCATTCATAAACCTGTTTTGCCCGAAACGGGCGTTCCCCAATCTGGGTAAAGTATTCCTGAATCTGCTCAAGACTGAGTTGTCTGATATCTGTTCCTGCCGTGGTCATTCGGCAAAGATAACTAAATTGTGTAGGGTTCGAGTTCCCCTAACCGCCGAATAAATTCTTCCGGTGTTTTGGTAATCTTCTTTTTCTTGTAATTCAGGCAGACTATACCTGTTTTAGCGCGGGCAATTTCCTTTCCGGTTTCCTTGTTTACCAGGTAATAGAACATATCAAATCCGTAGGCATTGTGATCGTATACGCCAAGATGTATGTCGAGTGAATCGCCATGGAATGCCTCCGCGCGATAGACCACAACTGAATCAGCAACGATCAGTCCGGTATCATGCTCCAGGTCTATTTCATTTTTATACCCTAGTGACTTAAGAAAACGAAAACGAGCTTCATGAATCAGGGTCAGCACTGTATCGTTGCCCAGGTGGCCTCCATAATTGATATCTGAAATCCTGACCGACAGGTTGGTTTTATAATGAAATTCAGGAGGAAAAATGAGTGTTACGCGCGCCATGTGGAGAGTGTTAAATACAAGGCAAATATACGGATCATGAATTTTTCCCGGGGTATATTTTACGCTTACCGTTAATTTCTTATAGATTTGTCTGGTCAAAGAACTGATAGACAAAATGTTGCTTCGAATTTTTTGCATGCTATTGCTCGTGTTCGCTGCATTAAATGCTGCTGGTCAACAGCATAAGCGATTTGGGCTCGCCTATCGCTATGGTTATTTGCTGACGCATCACCAGGAACTGACCGATGCCTACGGAGGTACAAACCCTTCTATGGTTGAATTTACCTGGCTAAAACCTACTACCGGCGAAAAGGAGTGGCATAGGGTCTGGAATTATCCGGATGTAGGAATTAACGTAGCCTGGATAAATACGGGAAACGCTGAATTGGGCAATACCTATTATACCACGGTATTTCTCCAAAAATATATTGGTGATCGTGACAAGGATTTTCAGCTAAGTTTCAAAGTAGCGCCGGGCATCTCCTACACGACGAAACGATATTCAGTGGAAGAAAATGAAACGAATACGTTCATTTCGACGCACGTTAATATGATCATGGAGGGGAATTTCCTGGCACATTATCGGGTTTCCCCACAGTGGAATGCTTTTGGAGGGATCGTTTTCACGCACTTTTCCAATGGGGGCGTTAAGTTGCCAAATTCCGGATTTAATATTCCTTCATTAACCTTGGGGATGATTTACAAACCTAATCCAACACCCTTAGAACGTAATAAGGAAACAGTCGAGCCCCTGAAGCGACACGTTAGATATAATGTCATGTACGGAGCTTCCGTCAAGTCAAAAGGGGAGGATACCAATGACCTGGGATTTGCCTGGACACTGTCTGGCTATGCACATTGGCGGCTGAACTATCGAAGTGCGTTAACGGGTGGATTGGACCTGTTTTACAATTCGACCATACCGGATCGCGTGGAAAATCCTGATGCGAACCAGTACCGGGTCGGATTACATGCCGGCCATGACTTGATTGCAGGAACCACCAGTATGCTCTTTCAGGTGGGCTACTACATTTACCGACCGGAAGATGTCGATAAGTCTTTCTACTGGCGGTTGGGTGTAAAGCAGCATATTTCAGACAAACTCTTCGCCGGCTTCTTTCTTAAAGCCCACCTGGGCAGGGCAGACCTGATCGAATGGGGGCTGGGATATCGCCTCTAAGCAGCTGACAAACAGTCAGTTTTTAGTCCTATTGTATTTCTAATAAATGCCACAATGACATTCTGAAGGCTTTGGAGTCTAATTTGAGGTGTATTGATTGACTATACAATTAGACTATGAACTTTAATAAATATACGATCAAATCACAGGAGGTAATCCAGAAAGCAGCGGATATTGCCTCCGGAAATCAGCAACAGGCCATTGAGCCTGGACACCTGATGATGGCGATTCTTGCGAGTGATGAAAATGTGATTTCCTTCCTCGTAAAAAAGCTGAATGTTAACCGGATGTTGCTGGATACCCGATTGGATGAAATTGTTTCCGGGTACCCTAAAGTGACAGGGCAGCAGCCTTATTTGTCGAATGACGCGAATGCGGCATTACAGGCAGCTGAGGCTTCATTGAAAGAATTTAAGGATGAATATATCGCTGTGGAGCATATTCTCCTCGGATTATACGCAGGCAAGGATAAGGTAGCCACCTTACTTAAGGACGTAGGATTTGAGAAGAAATCACTCATTGCAGCTATTCATGAATTGCGCGGAGGAGATCGGGTGACCGATCAGAATGCTGAATCAAAATACCGTTCACTGGAACGTTATTCAAAAAACCTGAATGAGTTGGCGAAAGCCGGTAAAATTGATCCGGTAATCGGAAGGGATGATGAGATCCGTCGCGTCCTTCAGATTTTATCCCGCCGTACAAAAAATAACCCGATTTTGTTGGGCGAACCTGGTGTGGGAAAAACCGCGATTGTGGAAGGAATGGCACAACGTATTGTAGATGGTGACGTCCCGGAAAACCTGAAAGACAGAATTTTGATATCACTTGATATGGGTCTGCTTGTCGCCGGAGCGAAGTATAAGGGTGAATTTGAGGAAAGACTGAAAGCGGTAATCAAGGAAGTTACTGATTCGGACGGACAGATAATCCTGTTCATTGATGAGATTCATACCCTGATCGGAGCAGGTGGAGGCGGAGAAGGAGCCATGGATGCGGCCAACTTACTGAAGCCGGCATTGGCTCGGGGAGAATTGCATGCCATTGGTGCAACGACTCTGAAAGAGTATCAGAAATACATTGAGAAGGACAAGGCGTTGGAGCGTCGATTCCAGACAGTTATTGTGGACGAGCCATCTACTGCTGATGCGATTTCCATCCTTCGGGGCATTAAGGATAAATACGAATTACACCACGGTGTACGAATTCAGGATGATGCGGTAATTGCGGCGGTTGAGCTGTCACACCGCTATATTTCTGATCGTTATTTACCGGATAAGGCGATTGACCTGATGGATGAAGCCGCTTCGAAATTACGACTGGAAATGGACAGCATGCCAGAAGAACTCGATGAATTGAACCGACGGATCATGCAGTTGGAAATCGAGCGCGAGGCGATCCGCAGGGAGAAGAACAAGGAAAAAGAGACTTCTTTGAGCAAGGACATTGCTGAATTAACCGAGAAACGCAATGACCTCAAGGCACGTTGGGAGAACGAGAAAGAGGTCGTTCATGGCATTCAGCATAAAAAAGAAGAGATTGACCGCTTACGATTTGAGGCTGAACAGGCTGAAAAATCAGGTGACTTCGGCAAGGTGGCTGAAATCCGTTATGGTAAAGTGGTGGAGGCCCAGAAAGAACTGGATACGCTCCAGAAGGAAATGAAGGATTTACAAGTCGGAACCTCATTACTCAAGGAGGAAGTTGACCCCGAAGATATCGCTGAAGTGGTTGCCAAGTGGACCGGAATTCCGGTATCTAAAATGCTGCAGAGTGATCGGGAGAAATTGCTGCACCTTGAAGAAGAATTGGGCAAACGGGTAGC
>CAYGOW010000002.1:0-40706 GCA_964351425.1 uncultured Roseivirgaceae bacterium | reverse complement strand
CCATTCCGCATTTCCTCACGAATACGTTCCAAAATCATAACTTTCGCATCACTTGACATACAAATGGTCAATACAATACCTGCAATTCCCGGAAGTGTTAGGGACGCATTAAACTGTGCCAGAATACCCAGAATAAAGAAGATATTGAAGACCAGGGCAATATTTGCCACGAACCCGCCTTTTGAATAGTAGGCAATCATGAACAACACTACGATACCCAACCCGGATAACATAGATAAAATCCCCTGGTTACGGGCAATTTGTCCCAGTGTTGGTCCGACAATGGCCTCCTCAACAATACGCGTTGGAGCTGGCAAAGATCCTGCTTTCAAAATATTGGCAAGGTCCTTCGCCTCTTCTACAGTAAAATCACCCGAGATCTGAGAACTTCCGTTTGGAATCTCACCCTGTACGTAAGGGGCCGAATACACATAATTATCAAGAACAATGGCAATTCGGTCCGGGGGTGTTGTATTTGTTCTTTTGGCAGAGGCTTTGGCAGTCATCTGGCGCCATTCCTTCGTACCGAATGCATTCATTTGCATACTTACCACAAACCGACCGTATTCATCAATATCCTGTCGGGCATCTGTGATTACTTCTCCGGTGAGTTGTGCTTTTCCTCCTCGTCCAACTCGCATGAAATACAACTGGAGCAATTCATCTCCGGTTTCTTCATTTATAATCGGTTTAACAGCCCAAACAGGCTTCAACGTCCTTGGAAGTAAACTCTTAACTTCTTTTCTCCGTAAAATCTCGCCTATGGTACCGGTATCCTGTACATCATAGATCAGTTCACTTTGTGATTTCAACAAAGCGAACAAAGGAGAAACCTGCTGATTTACCAATGAATCCAATTGAGAATCAATCGAATCAGTGGAAAGACTATCAGCCAGTGGATCAAGTTCGTCTTCAGCGGTAGAAAGCAAGGTAGATAAATCTTCACCTGGCTTGGCTAATTCTCCGGGGATCGACGCAACAGTATCTGTATTGAGTGATTCTTTCAGCTTCATCTCTTCCACCAATACCTCGTTAACATTAACCAAGGCAGGAACATATTCCTGCGATTCTGCAACTTCCCAGAATTCGAGTTTGGCGACACCCTGAAGCAGCTTGCGCACACGTTCCGGATTCTCCGCACCCGGGATTTCAATCTGAATCCGGCCAGTTCCCTGTAGTCGCTGGATATTCGGTTGTGAGGTACCAAACTGGTCAATACGAGTACGCAGAATGGTAAATGACCGATCAATAGCACTTTCAATCTCCTGATTGATGATTTCCATTACGTCATCATTCGACATATCCACGCTGATTCTGCCACGATTGGCAGCCGTAACGAAGATTGGCGCTAACCGCCCATCGTCTGAAACCTCTGTAAAAGCATCGAGAAATAACTCGGAAAATCGGGCCTGGCTATTTGTTTGTCTCTCACGAGCCAGACGAATCGCCTCCAAAAAGGCCTGATCCTGGTTGTTCCCGCTCAAGCCTTTGATGATATCCACCGGCGAAACTTCCAGTGTAACGTGCATCCCGCCCTGAAGGTCAAGGCCAAGACTAAGCTCATTCTCCTTTACCTCTTTATAGGTAAATTCTGCTCCAAGAAGATTATATACAGGCAAATTCCAAATTGAATCCAGATACGCCTGCTTTTTTGACAAGTTGATTACACCATTGGATTCCGTTGCATGGGTAATGGCATCCTGTTGTACATTCCTGGATACAAAAGTAAACGACAGGTAATATATACATAGGAGTGTAACAACAACTGTCAGTAAAATTACTGCACCTTTATTACGCATAATAAATAAAAATTTTAGTGTTTAATTGAATTGGTTGCCGATTGGCAAAAATATTGGAATACCTTCAGCAGGCTATGGGGCATTAGGAGATATAATGGTTCGGAAAAGTGTCCGGAACCACGTATTGTACTCCCTGACATCCAGTCCACTTATGTCCCGATCCTGCTCATCATCAAAATAGATCTCAGCGATAAAATGCCATCCATGATGAATTGTAAGTTGTGAGACACTGGCAACAAGATTCTTTTCTGCCGTGATCTGGGTGTTATCCTGGTCTTCCCCGTTAGCCGTATCGTCTGCCTGCGCATGCGACTCAATTACCGCCTGATAGGAAACAGAGGTAATGTCTGTAGCAAGGATCGCTACAGCCGCTAACAGACCTAACAGAATGCCGGTACGGAACTTGAATCGAACTATGGAAGAATAACCTTTCATTTTGGGCTACAAATGTAGGTATAATCAATAATAAAACAATAATTTGCCTCAGAATGCGTGACAGGCCATTGCTCAAGATAGTATACCGACGGGTTAAAGTAAGCGCAACACTACCCACGCATCCGTAGAGTAATCAATACCAATTCGTTTTAAATGAGGATTTTAGATACAATTCGGGAGGGTATAAACCTATTCAACGAAGCAATACGGGGGACTGAAAAGAATTTCACTTCCGGCAGTCTGAATCGTGCAATCGTATTGCTGGCTATTCCAATGATACTGGCGATGGTGATGGAATCACTTTTTGCCGTGGTCGATATCTACTTCGTGGGTAAAGTGAGTGTGAATGCCATCGCTACGGTGGCTCTGACCGAGTCCGTAGTGATGATCGTATACGCGTTCTCCATTGGCTTAAGTATGGCTGCCACAGCACTGGTTGCCCGCAGGACAGGCGAGCATCTTCCGGATGCGGCAGCTGATGCGGCTGCACAAACCATTATGCTTACCGTTGTGCTGTCTGTGATTTTCAGTATGGCCGGTATTTTCTACTCCAAAGAAATACTCGCCCTAATGGGTGGCGAACCGGATCTTGTGGCTGAAGGCCATCGGTACACCCAGATCATGTTGGCAGGAAATATTACCATCATGCTCCTCTTTATCAACAATTCAATTTTTCGAGGGGCCGGTGACGCGTCCATCGCTATGTATGTACTATGGATATCCAATTTGATAAATATCGTGCTGGATCCTCTATTTATCTTTGGAATTGGCCCTTTTCCTGAATTAGGGGTAGAAGGAGCCGCAGTCGCCACCAATATTGGAAGAGGAACCGCTGTCCTTATACAGCTCTTTGTACTATCCGGTAAACGCAGCCAGGTGAAAGTCAGGTGGCATCATTTCACCCCTAATTTTAAACTCATTAAACACATCATCAAGATAGCATTGGGTGGCATCGGACAATACATGATTGGAACCTTGAGCTGGCTATTTTTGGTCCGCCTGAGTGCGATCTTCGGCCCACAAGTATTGGCTGGATATGCCATTGCCTTCAGAATAATTGTGTTTACCATCTTACCTTCCTGGGGTCTCAGTAATGCAGCCGCCACATTGGTTGGACAAAACCTTGGTGCCGGTCACCCCGACCGGGCCGAAAAATCGGTATGGAAATGTGCCTGGTACAATATGCTTTTCCTAACTACGGTTGGCATTATCTTCTTCATTTTTGCCGAAGAACTAGTCAGGATCTTTTCGTCCGAAACAGAAGTGGTTTACTATGGCGCCATGGGCCTGCGGTATATTTGCGCAGGCTATGTATTCTTTGCATACGGAATGGTGATTGGGCAGTCCTTCAATGGCGCAGGGGATACACGAACCCCTACCCTGATTAATCTATTCTGTTTTTGGTTTTTTGAAATCCCTCTGGCCTATATTCTCGCCGTCACCCTGGATTTTGGACCTAAGGGTATATTTACAGCTATTGCACTTGCCGTGGTAGTACTCGCTATTGTGAGTGTTATAATATTTCGCCGGGGTAAATGGAAATTGGTTCAGGTATAATTATGCCTGATCCAATCGGTAATGAAGAAATCCTTTGATGACTTCCAACGCCTGTTGAAAATGCCGGTGATTGGGTATAACAATGTCCGCCTCCGCTTTTGAAGGTTTAACATACCGTTCATACGAAGGCATCACATGCCGTTCAAAGCGATATAGTACATCTTCCAGGTCATAGCCACGTTCCACCTGATCACGAATAATCCGGCGTTTGAGCGCCAGGTGGCTCTTGGTATCAATGAAAATTTTCAAGTCAATAAATTTCTGCAGGGCAGGATAATGAAGCACAAATATCCCCTCAATGATTACGAGTGGTGCCGGACTGAAGGTTAAGGTATCGGGCACAACATTGGGGTTGTTGAAGGTATACTCCTTTTTAGTGACGGATTTCCCCTCTTTCAACTGTTCAATATCAGCTACCAGCGAGACATGGTCGATAGCTTCCGGTGTATCAAAATTTGTCACACCTTCCTCGTCCGTCTGCTGAATCTCGCGGGGATGGTAATAATGATCCTGAGAAACAAGGCAAATCTTCTCCGCTGGAAATTCTTTAATTAAATGATTAATGAACGCTGTCTTTCCAGAGCCGCTAACTCCTGTCAGGCCAATGATATATGGTTTCACACCCTTAGATTAAATCATTTTCATGATTTACCAAATACTTAACGAGTTTTTCTACGGCTATCCCCCGGTGGGATATGGCATTTTTTTCCGCGGCAGTCATTTCGCTGAAAGTTTTGTCGTATCCTTTGGGTTCAAAAACAGGATCATACCCAAAGCCTCCGAATCCCACCTCCTCTTTACGGATTTTACCTTTTACCGTTCCTTCAAACTGGCGGGTCTTCTTTTCGGTTACCAGCGTGATGACTGTTCTGAATTGAGCCTGCCGCTCACTTATACCTTCCAGGTTTTTCAGTAACAGCGAGATATTTGCCGAACTATCGGCCGCCGGACCTGCGTAACGCGCAGAATAGACGCCAGGAGCACCATCAAGGGCAAAAACTTCAAGTCCCGTGTCATCGGCAAAACACGGGACTCCATAATTCTTAAAAACGTATTCCGCCTTTTGAAGGGAATTTCCTTCCAGTGTACTTTGCTCTTCCGCCAATTCCTCACTGCACCCAACCTGATCAAGGGTTAATAAAGTAAAAGAATCCGGCAGCAATGCTTTCACCTCCTCTACTTTATGTTCGTTATTGGTTGCGAAGCAAAGGGTCAATTGGAAACCGAAATAAGTTCTACATTAAATTGGAGACTTGCATTAGGCGGTATACTACCACGACCTTCAGGGCCATAGGCAAAGGTAGAGGGGATAAATAAGTCAATGTCTCCACCTTCTCCGATTTCCTGCAATCCTATTTGCCAACCTTGAATTACGCCCGAAAGGTTAAAGGAACGGCCTTGTCCCTGATCAAATGGTTCCTGGGTCTCAATAATCTTCCCGGCATAGTCAACCAGGACACCACTACTCCAGGTTGGTCGTGCGCCAACACCTGGTTTATTAATGCGATAAAATATACCCGATGGATGTCGCGTTGCCGTAATTGAGCTGTCATTCAGGTAAGACTGAATGAAGCTCACTTCATTGCGAAGCTGGGGAAGATCAAACGAATTCAGTGTAATGTCATAGATAAGAATGGCATTCGGTGGAATATCACCCTTGCCCTGCTCACCATATGCCAGCACACTTGGTACGTATAGGATCATTCGCCCTGATTCACGTACATTTCTAAGCCCTACTTGGAGTCCAAGGATTAAATCCTCCCAGTCAATTGTGACATTTTGCTCTACCTCAACCGTATCCCCTGTTGCGAGTAAGGTGGTAGTGTAAGTTAAATTTACACTATTGGCTGTATACGGTGCAAGGCCATTGCCTTCCAGTAACTCCTCAAACCTGAGCGTTGAATAAGAATCCACTTCAGCATCCAGGTTATTCTCCTGAAGATACTGATCAATGAGAAGCGTCTCCTGAATAAACCTTTGTTCCAGTCCGGGCTGAATATCATCAGTCCCAAAACATCCGGATAATAGAACCGACGCCGAAAAAAGCACGGCGATAATTACGATATTTTTCATCTTATTTCTTAACATCTACAATTTCCAAATCAAAAACCAGAACCGAATTAGCCGGAATCTGGGGTCCCATGGCATTTGGTCCATATCCTAAACCTGAAGGAATATAAACCGTAGCCTCAGAGCCCTCATTAAGCAAATCAATTGCCTCATGCCAGCCACGAATGACACTTGATCGTCCTAAAACGATGTCATAAGGCACATAGTCCCGACCTTCCTGATACATCCCATTTTCCCGGGCTACACTTTCATAACTTGAGTCAAATATTTCTCCGTTCAACAAGTACCCTGTATAATTGACACTCACAGTGTCCATAGGGTTGGCTTCGGGCCCGTTACCTTCTTCATGAATAACGTAATAAAGGCCCGATTCAGTTTCTTGGGCCTCAATGGAATTTTCAGCAAGATATCCTTGAATCAGCGCCCTGTCATTTTCCAACTGTTCTGACTGAAGCTCAGCCATGCGCTTGTACTCCTCATCCATGCGCTTTTGTTGCCACATTCCATATTCTTCTTTAGCCAAAACAGAATCCAGCCTGATATTGAAATTAAAAATGGTTTCAGGGTTAATTTCCGGAGGGACTTGCTGACGCCATGTTTTTGTAAACAGGCTCTCGGCACTAACAGTGAAGGCAACAGAATCACCTACCCGCATGTCGCCGAATATTTCGTGAATCATGCCCCCCTGGTTCCAGATTGAATCTTCCTTCTGTATGACAACCGGGCCACGACTGGATGTTTCAAACCATATTGAATCCCCAACTCCGTAAACCATATTAATCATTACATATTCGCCATCAACTGGCGTCTTGCCGGTTCCTTCTTCAATTACCGTGTAGGTCAGACCGTTCTTAGTGGTTCTTTCTTTCGTACCGCACCCTTGCAAAAAAATTGTCAATAAGACAACCAATCCTGCTATTCTCCCAATATTCTTCATTAAACGTATTCTTTAATTTTCGTAGATAATTCTTCTTTATAAACCTGAAGGAGTTCCTCAAATTTTTCGACGGTTTCGGACAGCGAAGCGTCCATTTTCCCTCCGGCTGCATTCTTGTGTCCACCCCCATTAAAATGTTTCCCCGCAAATTCATTCACAGGAAAATCACCAATGGACCGGAAAGACATTTTCACTGCATCTTCACGCTCTGTGATCAACGCAGCAAATTTGATCCCCTGTATAGAAAGAGCATAATTGACCAATCCTTCGGTGTCACCCGTTCTGGAGTGAAAGCGTTGCAGATCTGCCTGACTAATGGCAAAATATGCCGTGTGCAATTCAGGGATGACCTTCAAACGCTCATTCAGGGCAAATCCAATAAATTTTATTCGGTCAATCGAATTATTGTCGTAAATAAGCTTTGATACTTTTGCCGTATCAGCGCCTAATTGGATCAATTCACCGCAAACGCGAAATACATTCTCCGTGGTATTCGGATGCTTGAAGCTTCCGGTGTCTGTCATGATCCCAGCATAAAGCGCTTCCGCAATTTCCTTGGTAATCAGATCACGATCTCCCAGATCACAAATTAATTCGTAGATAAGTTCTGCTGTCGCCGCCGCCTTCGTACTCCAAAATGTGAATTCGGCAAAATCATCCGGCGCCAGATGGTGGTCAATCAATACCTTAATGGCACCGGAGCGACCTACCTCGTCTCCAAGCGCATCGATACGATGCAAGGAGGAGAAGTCCAGACAAAAAACCACGTCCGCCTCACTGACGATTTGCGCCGATTTTTCCTGGTTGCCGTCACAATATATCAATACCCTGTCATTTCCGTCCATCCAGGATAGAAAATCCGGATAATCTGTGGGAGTGATAACTTTGACCTGATGACCTTTCGTTTCAAGATAGGAGGCCAGTCCTAATGATGAGCCCAGTGCATCTGCATCTGGCTTATGATGAGTGGTGATTACAACCTTTTTTGGTTCGCTGATCAGCTCCTTGAATGCTTTTAAATCTTGCATTATTCCATTTGTCCCCCTACAAAACCGCTGGGTTCTTTCATCAAATAAACGGCAAATTTCAACATAAAATATTTTAAATACAAAAAAGGCCAATTCTTAAAAAGAAAGTGGATAAATAAGAATATCGGGAGGCTTTCTGATTTTTATGCTTTAATTTTGCGCCTCGAAAAATAAACAAATCAGATACTTATATACTTATGGCTGGACAGAGAACCTTCACGATGATTAAGCCCGACGCAGTCGGAGCGGGAAATGCTGGTGCAATCATTAAAATGATTGAAGACGCTGGTTTCAAAGTTATCGCAATGAAAATGACTCGAATGACTCCTGAGGTTGCCGGAAAATTTTATGAGGTACACAAGGAGCGCCCTTTTTATAATGACCTTAAAAGTTATATGTCGTCAGGGGCAATTATACCTATGATCCTGGAGAAGGAGAATGCTGTGGAGGATTTCAGAAAACTAATTGGCGCAACCAATCCGAAAGAAGCCGCTGAAGGCACTATCCGGGCGTTATTTGCTACTTCTATCGAAGCAAATGCGATCCACGGATCAGATTCTGACGAGAATGCACAGATTGAAAGCAATTTCTTTTTCTCGGTTCCCGAACGACAGGCGTAACATCATTAAAAGATAACAGGAAGTGAACCCCGCAGACGCGGGGTTTTTTATTGTATCGCTTCCATTTTATCCTTAATCGCTTCAATCAACAAGGTTTGCTGATGCATTTTCAATAGCAGATTTCGTTGTTCTTCCAGGTTTCTCGATATATCCTGCTCACTCTCGGCTATTTCCCTTTTGCTATCAATAATCCCTTGAAACATCTTCTCCCGATCTTTTTGTAATCTCTTCTGGGTCTTTTCGGTACTGTTTTCAGCCTTCTTAGCTGCTTTTTTACTATCCTTATCGCGAGCCGAGGAAACAGCAGAGCGCTTTTGGACAAGTTCCTGGGTAATGGCACGCAGTTCAATTTCGTTCTGGTCTATTTCCATATTGGTCTGATTGATCTCAATATTATTGTCTGTGATGTTCTTGTGACTTTTCTCATTGTCTTTCACCAGGTTGGAAAGCTCCTTTTCCATGCCATCAAGCACATCCCGCTCTGTATTCAGATCCTCCTCCACCTTGTCCCGATAGGCCTCTTTTCCTCGTTTAACCAGCAAATCTTCCATCGCATCAAAAAATACCTTATCATCCTGTGGATTCATGATCACTGAATCTTTCTCCATGGCAATTTTTACAACAGTTCCGCTGCTATCCTGATCGAAGCGCATCTCAGCATTAAAAAACTCAGAGGAAATCTCTTCCACCATTACATCTTCCATGAACAACGTATTCCCATCACGCTGAAGTTTGCCATCTCCTTCCTTCCTCAGGTACCGCTGCCAGGTTCGTTTCACATTATCTATACTTGTTTCAGGAATAACCATTTGCAAGGCAGGGGCATTCCCAAGACGCGTTTCCATTTCGACAGTCGATACCACTACCGGAGAAGGCTTAAGGATCGGCTTTTTCATCGCGGCTAATTCATCCGACAATTGATTTCTGTCATAGATGATCGGCAAATCACTTAGCACGGGTGGTTTCCGAATCTCCAACGAATCTACCTGGGCTGTGACCTTTGCTGTTCCAAACAGCATTATACAACCTGTGATGGTGAGTATTAATCCTGTATTTTTAAACATATGTTTTTTGGTTCTGTGAAAAATCGTAGTGCCTCCCATCCTCCCTCACGCCCAACACCAGACATTTTCATGCCGCCAAACGGAGTACGCAAGTCCCTTAATAACCAGCAATTTACCCATACTATTCCAGCTTCCAATGCGGTGGCAACTTTATGTGCACGCGTTAGGTTGGAAGTCCAGATACTTGCACTTAATCCATAGGACGAATCATTAGCCATGGCAAGGGCCTGATCTTCAGAATGAAATGGGGTAATGGTCACCACCGGACCGAATATCTCTTCCTGGTTGGTGCGACAACCCATTGACAGCCCGGTAATTATAGTCGGTTCAAAATAATAACCTCCCGAATAATCCCCGTCCAAGTGTACTCGCTTTCCACCATGACGAATCTGACCACCTTCTTTTTGAGCAAGTTCGACATACCCCATGATTTTTTCAAGGTGACCTTCAGAAACCAGCGCTCCTATTCGTGTATCTGATTCGCCCGGTATGCCGACCTTCCATTTCGCCGTTTCCTCAATAAAGTGTTTAAGGAATTCGTCATAAATTGAGTCTTCAACCAGTATGCGTGAACCACAAAGACAAATCTCACCCTGATTGCTGAAGGAGGAGGCTACGGATTGATGGACTGCTTCCTGCAGGTCACAATCAGCAAAAACGATATTTGGATTCTTCCCGCCAAGTTCAAGGGACATCTTTTTAAACATCGGCGCAGCAATCGAAGCAATCCGCTTTCCGGTTGCAGTGCCTCCGGTAAATGAAATCACTTTCACTTCCGGATGCGCAATGATTGGTTCACCCGCCCGTTTCCCCTGGCCATGCACGACATTGAGCACTCCTGGCGGAAGTCCAACTTCCGCGCATAGCTTGCAAAATTCGAACGCCGTGGCCGGTGTAAGCTCGGAAGGTTTTGCCACCACTGTATTGCCCGCTGCCAATGCAGGTGCAATTTTCCAGGTAAACAGGTAAAGCGGTAAATTCCAGGGTGAAATGCAGCCTGCCACACCCATCGGAGCCCGGGTGGTATAGTTCAACATTCCCGGCGAGGAATGTGACTCCGAGTGAAAATGCTCCATGGCAGTAGCATAAAACCGCATGTTAGCCGATGCGCGGGGAATATCCACTTTTCCGGCCAATCGCACCGGCTTGCCATTATCGGTGGATTCAATTTGTGCTAACCGGTCATGATTATGATCAATAAGATCCGCAATCGCCAGCAGGTATTTATTCCTACGCGCAACCGGCATAGCCGACCACGAGGTAAATGCCTTCTTCGCAGCACTGATTGCCCGCTCGACATCCTCTTCCCCGCTATCCGGTATTTGCTGGTATACCTTGCCAGTAGCTGGAGCTATATTGTCCAGGTATAGTCCGTTAAAAGGTTCGATAAATTCTCCGTCAATATAATTGCTGATTACTTCCATGTTCAGAGATTTGGTAATCTGCCCCCATCCACCGGCAGGTTTATTCCATTGATGTAGGCCGCTTCGGTCGAACAAAGAAATGCTGCTGCCACGGCGACCTCAATGGGTTGGGCAAACAGGCGGGAGGGTATTTCAGCCATCATTTCTTTTTCTACTTCCTCCACGGTGGTTCCTTGTTTTTCTGCCTTATTCCGAATGATGCTGTTCAGCCGACCTGTCATGGTAGCTCCCGGCAACACATTATTTACGGTGATCCCGTAGGGCCCCAGCTCGATGGACAACGTCTTTGCCCAGTTTGCAACGGCACCTCGAATCGTATTGGAAACACCTAAACCAGGAATCGGCGCCTTTACCGAAGTAGAAATAATGTTAATGATCCTGCCAAAATTATTCTCCTTCATTCCGGTCAGGACATGACCGGTTATGAGTTGACTCACGACCACATGACGCTCAAATGCCAGGCGGAATTCATCAACATCCGCCTCACTTGCAAGTCCGCCTGGAGGACCTCCGCTATTGTTAATGAGAATATCTATCCTGCGTCCTTTCGAGAGGTAATCAGACAGCACCTTGTCAACAGCTTCCGCATCATTAAAGTCTGCCACCAGGAAATCATGATCCTTCCCATGGTCTGAAGATAGTCCTTGCTGTACTTCCCGTAATTTTTCCTCATTTCTTGCGAATAGTGTTACTGAGGCTCCCATATCAGCCAACGCTTCGGCGATAGCCTGCCCGATTCCTTGCGAACTACCACACACTAATGCCCGCTTTCCTTCTAGTGTCAAATTCATTTGATCAAGTTTATTCATTAAATTTAAAATAAAAATCAAAGCACATGGCAATCAAGCGACCTTTTAACCTTCAAAAATGGATTGAAGACAACCGGGACTTGCTTAAACCCCCGGTTGGAAACAAAAATTTATACCCGGAAGGCAGCGACTACATTGTGATGATCGTGGGCGGGCCCAATGCCAGAAAGGATTATCATTACAATGAGACAGAGGAACTTTTTTACCAGCTGGAGGGGGAGATAACGGTAAAAATTCAGGAGGACGGAAAGGCCGTTGAGATTCCGATACGGGCAGGAGAAATGTATCTGCATCCAGCCAAAGTGCCGCATTCTCCCATTCGTCCGGCCGGAAGTGTGGGTCTTGTTATTGAGCGCGTCAGGGAACCGGATCACATGGATGGCCTGATTTGGTATTGCGATAAGTGCAATCACAAACTTCATGAAACACACTTCCCACTCACCAATATTGAAAAGGACTTCCTTCCGAGATTCAAGGAATTCTATGGCTCAAAGGAGCTGAGGGCATGTGATAACTGCGGCCATGTGATGGAGGCGGACCCACGGTTCGTTTAGAAACTCATTCAGTGCGAAGATTTTCTGCAGGATTTTGTGTTGAAATACGCATGATTTGAGAGCCGAGTGTGACGGCCATAGCCAGCATAGTGATCCCAAAAGCCAGCACAAACGGCCATATGGTTGTCGGAAGGGGATCTGGATAAATGGCAACAATCAGCTGATTCACAAATAAATATCCAATTGGCATTCCAACAACCATCGCAATAAGGAGCATGATCAGATAATCTTTATTAACTACACTCACTATTTGCGCAAGACTGGCACCCAATACTTTACGTACACTGATTTCTTTCAACCTGCGGCTAACCTGGAATGAAATGAGCCCGTACAACCCGATACAAGCAAGCAACAGCGCAATGCCTGAAATACCTCCAAGTACGATCTGATTCGAGCGATTCTCCCGAAAAAATGAATCCATAACCTCTGACTGGTAAATTCCTTCAAACGGATCATCCGGAGCAATCTCCTTCCATTCACTTCTCAACTTGTTAAATACTTCCAGGTCACTTCCCGGTGACGTGCGTAAGGTAATGAAGTTCATGTCGGATTTTTTCCCCGGAATAAAAACAACAGGTGATTTTTCCACATAGAATATATCCTGATGAAAGTCTTCCACAATGCCGATAATCCTGTATTTCAAGCTGTCGACAGTAAGTGTTGTTTCCATAGGATCCGACAAA
This sequence comes from uncultured Roseivirgaceae bacterium, assembly GCA_964351425.1. Taxonomy (GTDB): domain Bacteria; phylum Bacteroidota; class Bacteroidia; order Cytophagales; family Cyclobacteriaceae; genus JAUILA01. The sequence goes on along the minus strand of CAYGOW010000002.1, from coordinate 27,726 downwards.
TTGAGACGTTCGGCAACCTTTTGACTGATAATCATGGTTTGCTGGGTCTCCTGAGGATTAAACCACCGGCCCTCTTTCAGACGTAACCCCATTACCTTCGGATAATCAGGGTCGGATTTGTATAGGATAGAATTAATCGAAAGGTCTTTGTGCTTGAGGAGCACGACGGGGTTGGAAAGTCCGATATGACCCTCAGACGTGACTAGGCTTTCCACATCAGGCATTTCCATTGCCCGCGCTTCCATAAAATTGAGTTGTTCACTGTTTTGGACCGGTATACTTATTAAGTCCTCATGAGAATATCCCCAATCCTTTCTTGCCATATCGTAGGCATTCACATTAAATACAAAACACGCGACAATCGTCGTGAATGCAAGCATTAGCTGAATAACCATGAGAATCCGGCTTAACCAATTGGACGCACCAAACTTTTCCCTGCCCCTGAAAATATTGACGGGCTGAAAGCGGGAAATATAGAATGCCGGATATGCCCCGGATAAAACCGTAACAAGCGCTATCATCCCCGCAAAAAATAAAATAGCCGTAGTAATCGTTGAAAACGAAAACGGGATGGATATCGGCAACATGTAGCTAAATCCCGGGAGTAAAATAAAATAGCAAAGAATAAGTCCGAATACCATAGCCAGCAAAGTGACCAGAAAATTCTCAATCAGGAACTGACGGATCAGTTGACCGCGATAACCTCCCAGCACTTTTCGCAGCGCAATTTCTTTTAAACGCCGGGCGGCAGCGGAGACAGCGATATTTACGTAATTAAAACAAGCGACAAGCAGAAGCAGAATGGCAATAATCGCGAGAGCACGCCTGCCGGCAGGATGAGATCCACCTGCAATCGACTGACGAATATTCATGTGTTCGAGCGAAAGTTTCCCCAGGATCAGGGGTTTGTATTCAGCGGTTTGCCATTCATCAGAGGATAAATTCTGCTCACTGACCAAACGGCTAAGCTGAGGCGCAATATCAGTAACCCGGGCATTTTCTGCCAGTTGAATAAATATACCATCGGTCAGGTATTCCCACTCATCAATCGTCTCCGGGTGTACATCCCTGAAGTTATCGGCCGAAATTAAAATCTCCCCGCCAAAACTTGCTCTTTTCGGCAAATTCTCAAGGATGCCCTGCACGATGAAATCTAGTGAAACCTGATCACTGAACTTCATGGTGAGCATTTTACCCTGCGCCTCCTCGTCGCCAAAATATTTACGGGCGACATTCTCTGTGATCAGTACGCTGGATTTATTCCTTAAGGCATAACGATCACCCTGCGCCATCGGAAAATCAAATATTTGCATGTAATCAGGATCTACCATCCATACTGATTCGGAGAATACCTCGTCCTGGTAGCGGACATTCGGGTTGCTGAACTCTATGCGTGTCATGTGCTCAATTGCCTCATTGGGCTCACCAAGTTGCTCTGCTACAGCCCATGAAATATCACTCCACTGCTCAATTTCATCATCTCCCTCCACAAGGTTCAGCACTTGGTAAATGCGATCCTTTCGCTCATGAAATTGATCCATATTCTCAAAGAAATCAATGAAAACAAATACCGTAATAGCAAACCCAATGGCAAGAGCCAGGCCGCTAATGGTTATGAGTGAGGTAATTTTCTGGCTTTTGATCTGACGCCAGCCGGTTTTAAAATAGTTGGTAACCATTGTTGTGTTATTTTGAGTTTTGACCTTACGAATTGTAGACCACCGGAAAAACCTGATGACATCCCAGATGTACATGAGATTGGCAACACCTTCATTCTTTTCCTTTCTTCGTTGCTGATAGAGTTCATACAAATCTCCCTGGATCACTTCAAGCAGCTCCTCCCGGCAATACCATTCCAGGAAGCGGTCGATCCAAGCCGGTGGTTGTTTTATCGGATGTCCCATGCAAATTTGGGTATGGTGCTGTACATTCTGTTACGCAGCTCTACCGATTCTTTCAACACCTGCTTGCCCAACGCAGTCAGTGAGAATAGCCGCTTGCGTCTGCCACCTCTGTCTGCCGTTGACCCACCCATGTAACTTTCAACAAACCCTTTCTCCTCGAGCCGGCGGAGGACCGAATGAATCGCACTTATATTAATGCTACGCCCCGTCTGATTATGCAATTCCTCACGAATTGAGACGCCATATGCTTCCTGATAAATGATCCCGATTGTAAGCAATACAAGCTCTTCCAGTTCACCCAGATTTTCTCCTCTCATAATTTTATTTTTGTTTTACAAAAGTGAATCTAATTAATTTAATTCACATTTGTATAATAAATAATTCCGATAATATTTATCCAATGGCATGAATTCCTTTCCGTTTACGGCGGACACATCTTTTTTTGGTATTTTTGATGCCCAACGACTAAAGATTCACATGCAAGAAACGATAACTTATCAGGCCACAAGGGAATATGCTGAATACCTGGACAAACAAGATGAATTGGCATCGTTCCGGGAGCACTATCTTTTCCCTAAAAAAAATGGCAACCCGGTTATTTACTTCACCGGAAACTCCCTGGACCTGCAGCCAATCGGGGCACGTAAAATCATAGGTGAGGAACTGGAAAAGTGGGCAGATCTGGCGGTGGATGGCCATTTTGAAGGACGACGTCCCTGGCTTCATTACCATACCCTGATGAAAGCCGGCCTTTCGGCTGTGGTGGGTGCAAAAGAGTCGGAAGTGGTTCCGATGAACAACCTGACTTCCAACCTGCATTTCATGATGGTTTCGTTTTATCGCCCTACCTCAGATCGCTTTAAAATTATTATGGAGGCTGGGGCCTTCCCTTCTGACCAGTATGCTGTGGAAAGCCAGGTACGGTTTCATGGACTGGATCCTGAAGAGGCAATAATTGAGATTGAGCCATCCGCCGGAGAATATACACTACGACAGGAAGACATTCTGGCAACGATTAAAGAACACGGGGATCAGACCGCCCTGGTGCTGATGAGTGGAGTACAGTACTTCACCGGACAGTTCTTTGATCTCGAAAGTATTACCCGTGCTGCCCACGAGGCCGGTGCCTTTGCCGGGTGGGATCTGGCACATGCCGTAGGCAACGTTCCCCTCTCTCTCCACGATGACAATGTCGACTTCGCTGTCTGGTGTAGTTACAAATACCTTAATTCAGGACCAGGGGGCGTTAGTGGTATTTTTGTGCATGAGCGCCACGGTCATTCGGATGACTTACCCCGCTTTGCCGGATGGTGGGGCCATGATCAAAATGAGCGATTTCTCATGGAAAAAGGCTTTAAGCCAATGGAAGGCGCAGATGGATGGCAAATGAGCAATATGAATATCCTGGGGACAGCCGCGCATATTCCGGCACTTACCTTGTTTCAGGAAGCGGGAATGGAAAACCTTCGTTCTAAAAGCCTCCAGCTTACCGGGTTTCTGGATTTTTTATTGCATTCAATTGATCCGGAACAAACCGATTTTCAGATCTTAACCCCGTCGAACCCAAATGAACGTGGTTGTCAATTATCTATATTTTTTCCTAAGAATGGAAAGAAGGTATTCGATTTCCTTGCCGGAAAGGGCATTGTGACTGATTGGCGCGAAAATCAATTATCTGCCACAGAAAATCATTCAGGGGTCATCCGGGTAGCTCCTACCCCGATGTATAACAGCTATCTGGATGTGTACCGATTCTCGCAACAACTAAAAGCTGCTTTAGAAAATGTCTCCTGAGGATTCAAGGTCTGCAAAAAACATTGCCATCGTTGGTGCAGGCCTCGTTGGATCTGTCATGGCGTGTTATCTCGCCAAACGCGGCTATCAGGTCGATCTGTTTGAACGCCGTTCTGACCCGCGGATCGAAAACCCGGAAGGAGGTCGCTCAATAAATCTCGCCCTCAGCAACCGTGGATGGAAGCCTTTGGCTGAATTAGGCCTTGAGGATTCAGTCAAAAAATTGATAATTCCGATGCGCGGGAGAATGATGCATGATGAGGAAGGCAACCTGACGTACCAGCAATATGGCCGGGATGGAGAAGCGATTAACTCTATTTCCCGAGGTGGCCTGAATGAACTACTCCTTAATCATGCCGAAGAAGAAGGTATTCGAATGCATTTCAGTCAGACCGTTGTTGACGTGGATTTTGAGAATGGCATCATCCACTTTAAGGACCGGATGTCCTTCACGGCTGATGTTATTCTCGGGGCCGATGGTGCCTATTCCATGTTGCGTTATCAAATGCAACGCACCGAAAGGTTTAATTATTCGCAATATTTCATCGAATATGGCTATAAAGAGTTGTCCATTCCTGCCGGTTCCAATGGCAGCCACTTGCTGGAAACAAATGCCTTGCATATTTGGCCACGCGGTCGCTTTATGCTTATCGCGTTGCCAAATCTTGACGGCAGCTTTACCTGTACATTGTTCTTGCCGTATGAAGGTCAAAACAGCTTTGACCAACTGGATACAAATGAAAGAATAACTAAATTTTTCCAGTCCAATTTTGCAGATGCGCTGGCTTTGATGCCAGAATTGCATGAAGATTTTAAAGAGAACCCAACCTCTTCCCTGGTTACAATCCGATGTTTTCCATGGAGCCGGGGGAAGGTACTTCTACTGGGAGATGCCTCGCACGGGATCGTTCCCTTTTACGGACAGGGCATGAATAGTGGATTTGAAGACTGCCGTGTATTAAATAATTTACTGGATCAATATTCTGATGATTGGGAGGAGGTAATTCCTCTTTTCCAATCTGTTCGCAAACCCGACGCCGAAGCTATTGCAGATCTGGCATTGGACAATTTCATGGAAATGCGTGATCTGGTGGCAGATGATGATTTCTTATTGCGGAAGAAAATAGAAGCCCGTCTGTACGAACTGTATCCGGAAAAATGGATTCCACTTTATTCTATGGTGACTTTCCGTGAAGACATCCCATACTCCCAGGCCAAGCGCATGGGGAGTTTGCAAAAGAAAATCATGGATGAAGTGATGAAACGGGAGAATATAGAATCCACCTGGCAACACGATGATCTTTCATGGATTATTGACTCGTTGGAGAAGATAAAACAGACCGGTTAAACAGAAATCGACTGCCTGTATTTTTCGTACCGGCTCAATATCTGCCGCACATAATTAACAGGCTCCTGTCCACGACAATACCCGGAGGTGACAACTTCATGATTAAAGTATTCCGGGTCACTTTTCTTGAGAAGATATTCCGAAACATCCTCCCAGAGAACCGGATTCCCGCCATAAACTTCTGTCAATTCACGGGCATCCACCACATGGCCAAGCCCGACATTATAGGAAGCCAATACAAATTTTCTTCTCTCTTCTTCGTCAGAGACCGTTTTACTCCATAGGTCATCCAAATAAATGAGGTAACTCACACCTGCTTTTAAACTTTCTTCAGGATCGTATAAATTCTCGGCGCCAAATCGCTCACCCGTCTCCGGAACCATTTGCATAAGTCCTACAGCACCGGCCCAGGAAACTACATTCGGATCAAATTTTGACTCCTGGTAAATCTGCGATGCCACTAAACGCCAATCCCATCCTAAGCGCTTGCCTTGTTCCTTTATCATATCGTCATAAACGGAAATTTTAGACCCACCCATACTCGAATAGTCACTGCGTGCCCTTAAATTCGAACCTCTGGCGTTTCTGAAATATTTGTTGTAGATGACATTATAGACCGGCGTTCGTTTTAACTGGGCGATCCACTCATTGATTGAGCTATTCAAACTGTCGGCATTCGGACGGACCGCCCAGGCAATTTGTTGCTCAAAGCTAATGGGCGTTTCAACGTCGATATCGGGGAAATAGGCAGCATTTACCAGTGCCACTGTCTCATCCGCTACGGTGTATGGAATTTCTCCCCGCGCTACCTTGGCAATAAGTTTTTCTGTTTCCAGGCTATCATTGACCTCATTGATAAGAATATCCCCGCCAATTTCATCCGAGAGGTTTCTCAATCTTTCAGCATAGGCGCTATTTTTCCTTACGTAAATTTCCTTGCCCGCCAGTTCGACCTGACTACGGATCAGCGCGTCATTAATATCATCCAGGGTCATGTCCCGCCAATTTTCCGGCTTTTTCTGAACCAGAACCTGTCGGGTGGTGAAGTGACTATCCGTAAAGGACATCCGCTTCTTTCGTTCTTTGGTCACCGTCAGGTTGTAGGCCAGAATATCTCCCTGTCCATCATTCAGCATAGCAAATGCACTGTCAATACTGGAAGTAATCTTTATATCCAAATCTACCCCGATGGATTCTGCGTAACGGGAAATCAAATCATACTCATACCCCATAGGACGGCCTTTGTATATAAAGAAGCCGGTCGAACTATTCTCAAGAATGGCTATGAGAAAACCTCGTTCTTTTATTTTATCAAGATCCAGGTCGACAGGTGGGCTATACACCTCCCTTGCATCATCGGGACCCGTACTTTCGTTACCTGACCTCCTGCAGGAAGGGAGGATAACCAATAGGGTTAGAACGAGTAAGAAAGCTTTTATATAAGTGATTCTGAAGTACATGTACATCTCTGGATCATTTAAAATAGGTATAATTTATTAAGCATAAAAGAAGAAAACTCTTTTCATTACCTTTTCTCTAGCTAAATTTATACCATGATTTTATACAATGTCACCGTTGGTGTGGATTTGGACACCGAAAAAGAATGGCTCGATTGGATGCACAGCCATCATATACCTAAGGTTATGGCTACCGGCTATTTCACTGAATTCAAAGTTTACAAAGTGCTTGGACAGGAAGAAGAAGCAACGGTTTCTTATTCGGTGCAGTACTTTTCAACTTCCATTGACAGAGTTGTCGCGTACCTCGACAATGAGGCTCCGGCTTTATCCGAAGAACACAGACTTCGGTTCAAAGACAAGCACGTCGCATTTCGCACGCTGCTCCAGTCTATAAACCATCCCTAGGTACTTGCTGAAAACTGTTGTGGCATTACGCCGATTCGCGATGCTTGATCATTTCCTCCCGAGAGAGCGAGCAATTGATCCATTCTCCGTCAAGGTCAGCACCGTATTTATCTCTGTAAAATGTGATGGCACTTTCATTCCAGTCCAGCACCTGCCACATCATGCCGGTACAATCGTCCTGAATTCCCTGGGCTATGACGTGGTCAAATAATTGGCTCCCAACCCCTTTCCCCCGATGTGACTCGGTTACAACGATATCTTCGAGATACATCCTTTTACCCTTCCAGGTCGAATAGCGATAGTAATACAAGGCAAGGCCAATGATTTCACCGGGAGATTCTTCCGCTACGAAAAATCCATACAAGGGATTTGGCCCAAACCCGTCACGCTCCATATCTGTAACAGTTACGGTCACCGCATCCGGGGCTCGTTCAAAAGCAGCTAATTCTTTGATCAGCTCAAGAACCCTTGGGAGGTCTTCTTTATTTCCTCGTCTGATTTCCATGCTTATTGCTTAGACTTTGCCATTGGTGGTACCACACCCATATTGTACCAGGCGAAGGCATAAATATCGGCCTGCTGCTCGATTGTCTTGGATATCGGTGTACCCGCACCATGGCCGGCATCCGTTTCGATCCGAATCAATACCGGATTATCACCCACATGCTTCTCTTGCAGGGTGGCTGCGAATTTAAAGGAATGAGCAGGAACCACCCGGTCATCGTGATCTGCCGTCGTTACCAAGGTAGCAGGGTATGAAACTCCGTCTTTTAGATTATGAACTGGAGAATACCCGAGTAAATAATCAAACATTTCTTTCGAATCTTCGGAGGTCCCATAATCATACGCCCACCCGGCGCCTGCTGTAAATGTATGATAACGCAACATGTCCATAACCCCAACGGCGGGAAATGCCACTTTAGCCAGGTCAGGACGCTGTGTCATTGTCGCTCCAACCAGCAAGCCACCATTCGATCCCCCGGCAATTGCCAGATGATCATGGTCGGTGTAGCCATTTTCAATCAAGAATTCTCCCGCGGCGATGAAGTCATCAAAAACATTTTGTTTCTGCATTTTTGTCCCTGCCAGGTGCCATTCTTCGCCATATTCTCCGCCACCCCGAATATTAGGTTGTGCGTAAATTCCTCCATTCTCCAACCACACGATCCGCGATGTTGAGAATGACGGACGCAGGCTTACATTAAAGCCGCCATAACTGTATAGGTAGGTTGGATTCTTTCCATCCAATTCAAGTCCTTTTTTATGGACAATGAACATGGGCACCTTCGTTCCGTCTTTGCTGGTGTAGAAGACTTGCTTGGTTTCATAATCCTCCGGATTGAAGTCAATATCCGGCCGTTCATAAAGCGTTGATGTACCCGATGCAATATCATATTCAAAAATGGTGCTCGGGTAGGTAAACGATGTAAAAGTATAATAAAGCGTCTCATCTTCCGGCTCCCCGCCAAAACCGCCGGCCGTTCCGATGCCCGGTAATTCAATATCGCGCACAAAGTCTCCTGTCATTGAATATTGTTTGACTGCTGTTTTAGCATCTATGAGGTAACTCGCGAAGATGTATCCGCCTGCAGTGGAAGCGCTCAGCACATTTTCCGTTTCCGGTATTACATCCACCCAGTTTTCTTTTTCGGGTTGCTGAAAATCCATGGCAACCACGCGGTAATTCGGGGCATTCAGATTTGTATAAACCAGTAATCGATCGCCATCATTTGCAATGACACTATATTCATTGTCAAAATCTCCTACGATCTCCCTGATGTCTCCCCCGGTATCCTGCAGGTCCTGAATATACAATTGATTCCCACTGGTGCTTTCCGAGGCGCTGATAATGAGGAAGCGTTGGTCATCGGTTAAATATCCTCCGATATACCGCCTGGGTTGTTTCTCCCCGCCAAACACAAGCTGATCTTCGGATTGGGGGGTACCCATTTTATGGTAATAAAGTTTATGGTACTGTGTTTTGGCAGAGAGCACGGAACCATCTTTTGGTTGGTCGTAGCTGCTGTAATAAAAGCCCTCCGTGCCTTTCCAGGAAATACCGGAGAATTTAATATTTCGTAATGTATCTCCGACCTGGTCTTTGTTTTCTGTATTTAAAACAATCGCCTTTCGCCAGTCCGATCCTCCCTCAGAAATGAGAAAGGCATACAGCGTACCATCCTTAGAAAAACTGGAACCCGCCAGGGAAATTGTACCGTCTTCCTTGAAGTTATTGGGATCAAGAAAAACTTCCTCCTCACCGTCCAGAGCCGTCTTGCGATACAGGACGCTTTGATTTTGAAGACCATCATTGCGATAGAAGTAGTAATAATCGCCATGTTTCCTTGGCGCACTTATTCGTGCATAATTTAAAAGACCTTTAAGCCGGTCGCGGATGGCATCCCGGAACGGAATGTCATTGAGGTAGCCAAAAGTTACTTCATTTTGTGCCTCCACCCATTTAGCCGTCTCGTCGGACCGGTCATCTTCCAGCCAGCGATATGGGTCGGCTACTTCAGTACCAAAATATACATCCACTGTGTCTACTTTTGGGGTTTCAGGATAATCCATGGCCGCGACATCTTCTTTTTCCAGTTTTGACTGGCAGGACAAGATCACGATGGACAAACAAATTATAATAAGGGAAAGTACTTTCATGAGTTCAGGATATTTAGCTTCAGGTAGTGAATTTAATCATCTGAAACAGAAGTAATCCCATCTCGAAGCACGAAAAGGCATAAAATTATACGAACGGTGACCTTAGGGTGAAGATGGCCGCTGAATCTTTATTCATGCACTATTTTTTCAAATCCCGTATAGGGCACAAGTACCGAGGGAATCTTAATACCATCTGCCGTTTGGTTATTTTCAAGAATGGCAGCCAGTATTCTTGGTAAAGCCAAGGCGCTTCCGTTTAACGTATGCAGAAGTTGAGGTTTTGATTCGCCTTCTACGCGATATCGCAGCTTCAGACGATTTGACTGATATGTCTTAAAGTTACTGACCGAGCTGACTTCAAGCCATTTATCCTGTGCCGCCGAATAAACTTCCATGTCAAATGTTTGAGCAGATGTAAATGACAGGTCTGCCGTACATAAATTCAGTACACGGTAGGGTAATTCAAGTTTCTCCAACAGACCCTGCACATATTGACACATTTCCTTGAGTGTATTGGAAGAATCTTCCGGCTTTTCGATACGCACGATTTCGACCTTATCAAACTGATGGAGGCGGTTCAATCCACGGACATGGGAGCCCCAGCTGCCTGCTTCCCGACGAAAGCAGGGAGTATAGCCAACATTCTTCACAGGTAGTTGATCGGATGTTAAAATCACGTCACGATACAAATTGGTGATAGGAACCTCCGCCGTTGGAATTAAATAAAAATTTTCTTCATTGATATGGTACATCTGTCCGTCCTTGTCCGGCAGCTGCCCCGTACCGTAACCGCTCGCCTCATTGATCACTATGGGCGGTTGAATTTCTGTATACCCCTCTCTTCTCGCCTCATCCAGAAAGAAATTAATCATTGCGCGTTGCAAACGAGCCCCGGCACCTTTATAAACGGGGAATCCTGCGCCCGTGATTTTGATTCCAAGATCGAAATCAATGATGTCGTATTCCTTGATCAGTTCCCAATGCGGTTTAGCACCCTCATATAAATCAGGCGCCTTTCCATGTTGAAAAACAATGTCATTATCCGCCTCACTATTGCCTTCCGGAACTTCCTGGTTAGGTATATTAGGAATCGAAAGCAACAGCATCTCCAGTTCTTTTTCAATACGGCTTAACGAATCTCCCAACTCTTTGGTCATGGTCTTGAGGGAAGATGTTTTTGCCTTGACCTCTTCAGCTTCCTCACGTTTTCCTTCTTTCATCAATTGACCAATCTGACGGGAAAGTGTATTCATCTCATGCAGTGCCTGATCATTATCGGCCTGAGTCGATCGTCGTTCTTCATCCAGTAATAATACTTTGGAGATCGTCTTGTCAGCTTCAGGAAAATGGCGCTTTTGGAGCCCCTTAATAACTTCCTCCTGATTTTCTTTGATATAGGAAAGTAATAGCATCTGTATTTATGAGCTTGATGATCGGTGGTTAGACAATTGAATTGCAAAATAAGCCAGAAAATGTCTAAATGAGAATTAATTGCACCGGATAAGATTATTTACAACCAATTATTTGATAATTGCCCGCCATTCATCTATTATTGCACTATCAAACAGGCGAAGCTTTCCAGTAGGCCTGTATCAGACGCAGATCATTAATCTATATCTAATACTCTTCTTGCAGCATTCCTAACGCACGCAGGGTCCCATGTCAAAACCTATTTGATAGCTTACAGTATACAATTTTTCAAAACACAGCCAGATTTTAATTCATGTACACAATTGAAGAACTCAATGTCAGGCTTCTCTCTGAACTCAAAGAGATAGCCGAAGAGCTTGGTCTTAAAAACTATAAGAAATTATCTAAACAGGACCTGGTTTATCAAATTCTTGATGAACAGGCACGCACACCAGAAGACAAGCTTCCTAAGAAAAAAGCCCCGGCAGACAACAAAGTCGATGATAAAAAATCAGACGATGAGCCATCGGATGACAACGACACCAAAAACGATGACCGACAGAAAAAGCCGGCCAATCGTCAGAAGAGGGATAATAAACCCTCTAATAAAAAGACACCTCGCAAGCGCGAAAATGTCAAAACGGATGATGATGCTGCCAAGCCGGCAGAGAAGACAGATGTTCTCGAATCATTCGGTGTAGAAGTTGAAGGAGAGAAAGGGGAGAAAAAAGAGTCAAAGGACTCAAACGATAGCCGTTCCAATAACAGCAATAGACGAAAAGACAATTCGCCTAAAGGAGATGATTCATCCGCTCGAGACAAAGGAAATGATTCCAATAAAGGGAAAGATTCCGGCGGAAGAGACAAAAACGATAACCGCGACCGGAATCAGCACAAGAAAAAAGAAGCCAGTATTAAGGATTTTGATGGAATCATCGAAAACGAAGGCGTTCTTGAGATCATGTCTGACGGATATGGATTCCTTCGCTCTTCTGACTACAATTATTTGGCGAGTCCGGATGATATCTACGTTTCACCTTCCCAAATTAAATTATTTGGCCTGAAAACGGGTGATACAGTCAAAGGACAGATCCGACCTCCTAAAGAAGGCGAAAAGTATTTCGCACTGTTGCGCGTAGAAACGGTGAATGGTAAAACCACCGATCAAATTCGCGACCGGGTCTCTTTTGAATACCTGACGCCATTGTTCCCTGAAGAAAAAATAAAATTAAGCGGACGTCCTGATAACTATTCGGCACGTATCCTTGATCTTTTCTCTCCTATAGGAAAAGGTCAGCGGGGAATGATTGTAGCACAACCAAAAACAGGTAAAACGGTTTTGCTTAAGAACGTGGCAAACGCCATTGCTGAAAATCATCCAGAATGCTACCTGATCATTCTTTTGATCGATGAGCGTCCGGAAGAAGTCACTGATATGGCCCGCAGTGTGAAAGCTGAAGTTATTGCTTCTACTTTCGACGAACAAGCGGAACGTCATGTGAAGGTTTCAAGCATGGTTCTTGAAAAAGCCAAACGAATGGTAGAATGTGGCCATGATGTAGTTATCCTCCTGGATAGTATCACACGATTGGCCCGCGCCTACAATACGGTTGTTCCGTCTTCAGGTAAAATCTTGTCGGGTGGTGTTGACGCCAATGCATTGCATAAACCAAAACGATTCTTTGGTGCAGCACGAAATGTCGAAAATGGCGGTTCACTAACCATCATCGCGACCGCCTTGATCGAGACCGGTTCGAAAATGGACGAGGTTATCTTTGAAGAATTCAAAGGTACAGGTAATATGGAATTACAGCTTGATCGTAAATTATCGAACAAGCGTATCTATCCTGCCATTGACGTACCGGCTTCCGGAACGCGGCGTGAAGATCTTCTCATGTCTGAAGAAGAATTACAACGCGTATGGATCCTGCGAAAATTCATGTCTGACATGAATTCAAACGAAGCCATGGATTTCCTTCTTTCAAAAATGAAAGGAACAAGAAACAACGAGGAATTCCTGATCTCAATGAACGGATAACGTACGTTTCAAACTGAAATTTTAACCCTGTAGTTGAAGTATTTGCTTCACTACAGGGTTTTTTTTGACCTGCACGTTTCGCTACCTTTGTAAAAAACACAGCTATGGCATTCAGTTTTCAAGACTTCAATTCATGGAAAGCATATTGTGAAGAGAAAAATGTATCTCTGATCGAGCCCGTAATAGAATACGAGGAGCACCAGAAAGGGCACGACCGGACGTTCATTTTTGACAAGCTCCACGAGGCCTACACGGTTATGAAAGAAGCTGTTCAAACTGGCCTGAAAGAAGATATGACCAGCCGTTCCGGAATGATTAATAACGGGGCAAAAAAAGTGTCCCAATCTTCCTACACTGTTTTGTCCACCGAATTCCAGCAACTGATCGCACGCGCACTGGCAGCAAAGGAGGTTAACTCCTGTATGGGCCGCATTGTCGCTGCTCCCACCGCCGGTGCTTCCGGCATTCTCCCGGGTACACTCGTTACGCTTCAGGAAATCCATAAGCTGGACGACAAAATAATTCTTGAAGGGTTATTGGTTGGTGCGGGCATTGCCCTGATAATCGAACGACGGGCATCGCTTGCGGGTGCGGTAGGCGGATGCCAGGCAGAAACAGGCAGTGCCGCAGCCATGGCTTCCGGGGCCATTGTATATTGCCTGGGCGGAAGTATTGATCAAATATTCAACGCGGTAGCTATCACCATTCAATGCACACTCGGCCTTGTTTGTGATCCTGTAGCCGGACTGGTTGAAGTACCGTGTGTCGTACGGAATGCCAGTGCTGCCGCTATAGCTTATTCCTCTGCTCAGATTTCCCTGAGTCAGGTCGATGCGGTCATTCCAGTAGATGAATGCGTGGATGCAATGGGTGAAGTGGGACAAAGCATGGAAGCCCGTTATAAAGAGACCGCCATGGGCGGACTGGCGGCAACACCAACCGGACAGCGTATCTCAAAGCAGGTGCTTATTGAGAATATAGAGATTCTCCCGGATGAGGATGAAGGAGAAGGCTGATCAGGAGGCGCGCATGAATTCGGGTAATACCTGATCCCCGAAAATGTGAATAATAGTTGAAAAAACCACCGCCCAGAACACCGCGCTGGCGAGCATAGATAGTAAGATTTTCTTCCTTGGACTTCCGAAACTTGTTAGCAGCAGGGTACCACCGATAGGCGTAAAAATCAATGGGGTCAGGAATGCCACGCCATTCAATCCATATTTCCTCCATACCCTGATAACCCGTCTGTTACGGGCTGTAAACTTTCTCCGCTTTACAAAAATTCGATCAAGAATCTTTTCCTTCAGAACGCTCCCGAGGAAAGTGAATAGCACTACGCTTAGCATCATCCCTATCACGGTCATAGATATGGTGGTAACCAGAGAAAATCCTCCGGCATACCCCAAAGTTGGGCCAGCTATAAATTTTAACATTGTCAATAATACAATTGACACAAATTTCCAGACCATGAATCAATTTTCTAGATAACAACAGAATATGTGTAGTACACATATGATAACAACAATATGATACCGGAAAGTTTACTCATTCTTCGTTTATACAACATCAGCGGCAGAACCAGGAGGGTAATTATAATCATGGCTACCAGATCATAATTAATGATTTCCGCACTTACATCAATGGGTGTAATCAGGCTCGTGATTCCAAGGATTGAGAGGATATTGAAGATATTTGAACCAATCAGATTACCGACGGCCAGGTCCGTTTCCCCCTTGACCGATGCGACCACCGCCGTCACCAATTCGGGTAACGATGTACCCAGCGCCAGTACTGTTATCCCGATTACCCGTTCGCTAACCCCAAGATCAAGAGCCAGGTTTCGTGCAGCACCAACAAACCAGTCAGCGCCAAAATACAATCCCAGACAACCGATCAGAATGTATAAAATATCTCTTACCGGGCTATTACTCGCAGTTGGCAAGTCAAGTCCCGTTGTCATTTGCGCCTTGGTCTCTCTTCTTGATTTTCTGACAATATAGAAGGTATACCCGGCCAATAACAGGATGAAGAGGATTCCATGCATCCAGGTGAGCGAGGGGCTAACCGTACGAAGCAGGAAGTAAAGCAATAATGAGCTCCCCATGGCAACCGGCCAATCAATTTTAATGCTGTCAGTATTTACATTGATCGGTCCGATAACAGCGGTCAACCCAAGTACCAGCGCCAGGTTGCAAATATTAGAGCCCACCACATTCCCCATGGTCATATCGGGGCTTCCAGATAAAGCGGCCTTAACGGAAATGAGTAGTTCGGGGGCTGAGGTTCCAAAAGCAACGATTGTTAATCCCACCACCAATGGTGAAATTTTCGCCTTTAAGGCAATACTTGTAGATCCCCTGACAAGCAATTCACCACCCAAAATCAGGATTACCAAACCAAATAGTAACGTGCCAACTGTTAGTAACATATATTATAGCTTTGTGCCGTACGAAAGGTCACCGGCATCTCCTAATCCGGGTACAATATAGGCTTCTTTGTTTAGTTTATCATCCATTGAGGCAATCCATAATGTATATGGAATTGAAATTTCTTCTTCGATATGCTTAATTCCTTCAGGTGCCGCCACCACACAGGCTATATGAATATGTGCTGCGCCAAGCCCTGCCAATTCATTCAACGTACTGACAATTGAATTGCCGGTGGCCAACATCGGATCCACAACAATAACAGTCTTCGAAGTCAGGTCTGGAATAGCCTGATAACGCATGGCGACAGATGGTGTCTTTCCTTCCTTTTCTATCCGAAACGCACCAATGAATCCACATTCACTATCCACGAAGACCTCCTGGAAGCCTTCCATCAGAGGCTGGCCGGCACGGAGAATGCTTATCAAAACCGGGTATTCCGACAGTTTGCGTGCTTTTTTTGTTCCCAGCGGGGTCTCAATATCGACATCCGTAAAAGGCAGGTGTTTTGAAATTTCAGTAGCTAAAAGAATTCCGGTTCTTTTTATGTTGAATCGAAACCTGGCTCTATCCTTTTGGATATCTTTGTGCCTCAATTCATAGAGATACTGGTCGATTATAGAAGGTTGTTGGTCAAGGATATGAATCATTAAAAAAATGCCTTTTAAAAAAGGAAGTTCATGCTTTCAATCGGTAAATATAGAAAATAAAGAGAATCGAAAAACAGAAGAAGGAAGAAACTGTTGAGTTTAGTTATGAAGTTATTGAAAGATTTATGTAGTATCCACGCCCCTTCCGGAAGTGAAATGCCGGTGCGTGATTTTTTAATTAACTACATCAAGGAAAATTCTGGCGGCTGGTCATCGAAGCCTGCACTGTATTATGGCGATAAATTTATGGATTGTCTTGTGCTCGTAGTTGGTACGCCCAGGACAGCAATTTTTGCCCATATGGACAGCGTCGGGTTTACCGTGCGTTACCAGGATCAACTGGTCTCTATCGGCGGACCCGACGCGGATTCGGGTTACGTACTCACCGGGCAGGACAGTCTTGGTCCGATTGAATGTCAGTTGCTGGTAAAAGACGACCAGATTAGCTACGATTTCCCCAGGGGAATTGACCGTGGTACTACACTTACATTTAAATGCGATTTTAGGGAGACCACCAATTACATCACATCGTGCAGTCTTGACAACAGGTTAGGGGTCTACAACGCGCTTCGGGTAGCCGAGACCCTGACGGATGGTATGATTGTATTTAGTTGTTGGGAGGAACACGGAGGCGGATCAGTTCCCTTTCTAGCCAGGTTTATGGCGGAAGAATTTGGGGTCCACCAGGCCCTGATTTCAGATATTACCTGGATCACAGAAGGGGTGCGACCTGGTATGGGCGCCGCGGTTTCCATGCGTGACCGAAACATCCCCCGGAGGTCCTTCATTGATAAAATCATTCACGAGAGTAGCTCCGCAGGTATTCCATTCCAGCTTGAAGTAGAAGGTGCAGGTTCAAGTGACGGGCGGGAATTGCAGCAATCCGGGTATCCTATTGACTGGTGTTTCATTGGAGCGGCCGAACAAAATGTCCATTCTCCGAATGAAAAAGTTCACAAAGCGGATATTGATTCCATGGTTTCTCTTTACACGCATCTGATGCAGGTCTTATGATTCAGTCCGTTTGATAATAATCCTTATATTTGCAGGCTGAAACTGACGGGAATAAAGGGTCAATGGTCATCCAAGACAAAAAATTTATAAAGTATCTCGACGAGGAAGAAATTCAAAAGGCCGTCAGACGATTAGGCCGTAAAATTAATGGAGACTACAAGGATCGTAATCCACTTATTGTGTCGGTACTTAACGGATCCTTTATTTTTGCAGCGGATCTGGTCAGACAGCTTAAAAATAATACGCGGATTTCCTTTATCAAGGTAGCATCCTATCATGAAATGGAAAGTACCGGGAATGTTAAACAGCTGATCGGCTTGAATGAAAATATCTTCAATCAGGATATACTAATTCTGGAAGACATTGTCGACTCAGGTCAGACCATTACAAAAATGATACATTTGATCGAAGACCTGGGCGCCAGTTCCGTTGAGGTTGTCTCCTTATTGAGAAAACCAAAGAATCCGGCGATACAGGAGCGAATTAAATATGTCGGCTTTGATATTCCTGACAAATTTGTAATCGGCTATGGACTTGATTACGAAGGCCATGGCAGAAATTTAAAACATATCTATCAGCTGAAGTAAGCTGAAATCATACTGAATTATTATCCCATGCTGAATATCGTTTTATTTGGACCTCCAGGTGCGGGAAAAGGCACCCAAAGTGAGAAATTAATAAACGCATACAATCTCACACACATTTCTACCGGTGACTTATTCAGAAAACACCTGAGTGAAGGATCTGAACTTGGAAAACTAGCCCGGAAGTACATGGATGAAGGAAATCTGGTTCCTGATCAGGTTGTCATCGACATGGTAGACGAACGGATTAAGGAAACTACCGGTGTGGAAGGATTTATTTTTGACGGGTTTCCAAGGACCGTGCCCCAGGCAGACGCGCTTGACCGGCTGCTCAATGGCAAAGGAACACCCATTACAGGAATGATTGCCCTGGATGTCCCGGAAGACGAATTGAAACAGCGTTTACTATCACGTGGCAAAGAGTCGGGACGGGCAGATGACCAAAGTGTTGAAAAAATTGAGAACCGCCTGCGTGTGTATTTCGATGAGACGGTTCCGGTAATGGAATATTATAAGGACCAGGGGAAATACCATCCCGTTCATGGCGTAGGAACCATTGATGATATTTTTGACCAGTTATGTGCGGTGATTGATTCTTTTGAAGAGAATAAAGCCTAGCGCGTGGCCTCTTCTAACTTCATCGACTACGTAAAATTCTGCGCCAGATCTGGTGCCGGGGGCAGGGATCGGTTCATTTTCGCAGGGAAAAACATGTTCCCAAAGGCGGACCGGATGGCGGCAATGGTGGACGGGGCGGACATATCATACTTCGCGGAAATTCACAGCATTGGACACTTCTTCACTTGAAATACCAAAAACATGTGATCGCCGGGAATGGAAAACCGGGAGAAGGAGGGCGCAGATCCGGTGCAGACGGAGAAGACATTATTCTGGAGGTGCCGCTCGGGACTGTGGCCAGGGAAGCAGAAACGAATAAAAGGCTCTTTGAAATCACCGAAGATGGTGAAGAAAAAATTCTGCTACCCGGCGGACGAGGCGGGTTGGGGAATGAGAATTTTAAAACCGCGACCAATCAAACCCCACGGTTTGCCCAACCAGGTGAAGAGGGCCAGGAAGTCTGGATGATCCTTGAATTAAAATTACTGGCAGATGTTGGTTTGGTAGGGTTCCCGAATGCAGGTAAGTCCACCTTGCTTTCGGTGCTAAGTGCCGCCAAGCCAGAAATTGCCGATTATCCCTTCACCACCCTCACCCCTAATCTTGGCGTTGTGGCCTATCGCAATTACAAGTCGTTTGTCATGGCTGATATCCCCGGAATTATTGAAGGCGCAGCGGAAGGCAAAGGCCTGGGCACGCGCTTTCTTCGGCATATTGAGCGAAACGCTATTCTCCTGTTTATGATCCCGGCAGATGCCATGGACATCGATAAGGAATACAAAATCCTGCTGGGAGAATTAAAAAAATACAATCCTGAATTGCTCGATAAGCAACGGCTGCTGGCCATTTCCAAATCCGATTTACTGGATGATGAACTTAAAAAGGAAATGCAGGAGGAAATGCCGGAAGGGATCAACTATTTATTCATTTCTGCCGTCACTCAGTCAGGATTGACTGAATTGAAGGACGCTTTGTGGAAAATGCTGACAAAATAATGTCAATTTGACAGGCTTAGCGGATTGGCAGAGAAATTGCCGCCCATTATGCCGGAAGGGGACGTACGTTCCATTGAATATATAGACGAAAGTACGAAATCAATGAAAGAGACAGATAAAGACATCAATCAAACGGATGAGCAACAAGAGTCCTCACAAGTATCAGAGGAGACAGTAGATGTGAACGAAGAACAAGATACAGCGGAAGAAACGTCCGAGGAAAGTGAAATCCAAAAACTTACGATCGAACTTCAGGAAAGTAAAGATAAGTTTCTGCGCCTGTATTCAGAATTTGAGAATTTCAGACGTCGGACAGCCAAGGAAAAACTGGATTTGATCAGTACGGCCAATGAAGAATTAATGTCGGCACTATTGCCGGTATTAGATGATTTTGAACGGGCGAAAAAAGCATTTGAAGAGGAAGGTAATGATCTGGACAGTATCAAAGAAGGAATCGATCTGGTTTCAAGCAAGTTTCAAAAAACATTGATCAGTAAAGGATTAAAGCCGATGGATACCGGCGAAGGATCTGACTTTGACCCGGATTTTCATGAAGCAATCACGCAGATTCCGGCTCCTTCCAAGAAGTTGAAAGGAAAAGTAGTGGATGTGATCGAAAAAGGCTATATGCTCAAGGACAAGGTAATCCGTTACGCCAAGGTGGTGATTGGAAGCTAATTAAAATACGATGGCAAAAAGAGACTATTACGAAATATTAGAAATTGACAAAAGTGCTTCACCGGAAGAAATAAAAAAGGCATACCGAAAGGTTGCCATTAAATTTCACCCGGATAAAAACCCGAACGACCCGGAAGCTGAGGAAAAGTTTAAGGAGGCCGCTGAGGCTTACGAAGTGCTTCGCGACCAGGAAAAGCGCCAGCGCTATGATCGCTTCGGTCATGCCGGAATGAATGGTGGCGGCTTCGGTGGTGGCGGAGGCGGCGCCATGAATATGGAAGATATATTCAGCCAATTCGGTGATATTTTCGGTGGGCATAGTCCGTTCGATAGCTTCTTTGGAGGCGGCGGCGGCGGTGGCCGAAGACGTCAGCGTCGTGGATCCAACCTCCGGATCAAATTAAAAATGACCCTATCTGAGATAGCCAATGGTGCTGAGAAAAAAATCAAAGTAAACCGGATGGTGCAGGCGGATGGCGTAACCTTCAAGACATGTCAGACCTGCCAGGGATCCGGTCAGGTACGCAAAGCCGTGAATACCATGTTAGGACAAATGGTATCCACGAGTACTTGTCCGTCGTGTAGCGGTAGCGGTCGACTTATCGATAACCGGCCTCCTGGCGTTGACAGTTCTGGTTTAGTTCCGAAAGAAGAAGTCATCAGCATTAAAATTCCGGCAGGTGTGGCAGATGGAATGCAATTGTCCATGTCAGGCAAAGGAAACGAAGCTCCTGGCGGCGGACCTGCAGGTGATTTACTAATCCTGGTCGAAGAAAAGGAACACGAAGATCTGAAGCGGGAAGGTAATAATGTAGTCTTTGATCTTTACATAAGTTTTATCGATGCGGCTTTGGGTACGTCGGTAGAAGTCCCTACCATTGATGGAAAAGTGCGCATTAAAATAGATACAGGAACCCAAAGTGGTAAAATTCTTCGTTTGCGAGGAAAAGGTATTGCAGACATCAATGGATATGGAAAAGGAGATCAATTAATCCATGTAAATGTCTGGACCCCTAAAAAACTGAATGCAGAAGAAAAATCTACCCTGGAGAATCTTCGTGCCTCTGAAAATTTCCAGCCAAAACCCGGGCGAAACGAAAAAGGGTTTTTCGAAAAAATGCGCGAATTTTTTTAGTCGCTGATCGGCTTTAAATCAACGGTATTACGGAAATGTGATTTTTTTTTGAAATTTCTGCAACTTACTGGGTAAATCACACGTATTTACCACCATGACGAGAAGATTAGTAACTGTTATTTCGGCACTGTTATGCGCAGGCATCACAGCACAGGGCCAAATAAAAAAGCAGTTTTCAGTGAGCGGAGATAAGCGAGTCGAAAATGTTGACCTGCGATTTGAGGTCAACAGTGGTCAGTGCTCGATAAAAGCAGGTGAAAGTGATGAGCTTGTCACCGTCTACAGCAATCAGGACTACAACAATTACGCACATACATTTGATAAGGAAATCCGTGGCAAAAGATGTGAGATTAATTTGCTGCTCGAGGATGACCGCCAGGAAGGCCTGGGTCAGTCCATCAGCAGCCGTGTTTTCGGTAATCGCCACGAAGGATCGGATAAAATTTGGCGGGTATACCTCAACCGCGAACAGGTTTATGACCTGAATCTTAAGTACGGAATCGGACAGGCAGATATTGACCTGTCAGGGATTGGTGTGGAAACGCTGAAAATTCACACCGGAAGCGCGGATATAAACATAGGTTATTTCTCACAGGCAGGTAATACTGTCGATATGGATACATTTTACGTGAAAGTTGACATGGGTTCAGTTGCTGTACGCAAACTGGATCTGGCACGAAGCAAATACGTTAAGGCAGATGTCGGCTTCGGAGATCTTCTTCTCGATATCAGTGGCGAGGGCCAAATGACCGGAGAAATTATCGGTTCCGTAGGCGCAGGCAATATGTTTGTTATTCTCCCGTCCAATACTTCACCCACAATGATCAAAGTGCGCGACTCCTGGTTGTGCAAGGTACGACTACCTGATACCTTTCATAAGTCGGCCGCGAATACCTATATCAATGACGCATACAGCGAAAACAGCGATAATGCCCTTGTTTTCAACCTGGATGTAAGCATGGGTAAGATCATTTTCAAGCAGAAGTAATTTCATCTCTATCATATCTAGTTTAACAGCGTATATTACCGCTGGCTTTGAACATTTGCATGTTTGGTTGTTTTGGTTGTAGATTCACCGCATTCTATGAACCTAAACATGTGAAAACGTGGAATATACGCTTGAAGCAAAGAACATCTCTAAATACTATTCCGGCCATGTGGCCCTGGAAGATGTAAGCATATCGATTCCAACAAACAGCATCTATGGGCTACTCGGGCCGAATGGAGCTGGTAAGACAACGCTGATCCGCATAATCAATCAAATCATTGATGCAGATGCAGGTACCGTGACGATCAATGGAGAAAAACTCAACCAGGATCATATCTCAATCATTGGCTACCTCCCGGAAGAACGCGGGCTGTATAAAAAAATGAAAGTTGGGGAACAACTTGTCTACCTCGGTCGATTACGTAACATGTCCAGAGCCGATGCCATTAAAAAAAGTAAAGAATGGACGGCACGGCTTGAAATTCAGGATTGGTGGAACAAAAAAGTCGAAGACCTGTCAAAAGGGATGGCTCAGAAGATCCAATTTATTTCAACCGTTCTGAACGAACCAAAACTGATTATTCTTGATGAACCTTTTTCAGGATTTGATCCGGTCAATGCGAATCTGATTAAAGACGAAATCCTGCGTATGCGTGAAAATGGCAGTACGGTCATCTTCTCCACCCACAGGATGGAATCAGTGGAAGAGCTGTGTGATCATATCGCCTTAATCAATAAATCACGCAAAATTCTTGAGGGGGAGAAACGGGCGATTAAAAATGAATACCGGTCAAATACCTTTATTGTAGATCACGCAGGGAAATGGAATAACGGGCAGAATGGATTTGATCTGCTCAGCCAGGATACCATTGAAGACAACTATTACCAATCAGTGATCCAGGTAAAAGACGGAAAGAGCCCGAATGAACTACTTGCCTCCCTTATTCAGGTAACAGAAGTTCACGGCTTCGTGGAAAAAATTCCTACCATCAACGAAATTTTCATTAGCAAAGTAAAAGAATCCTGATATGTCGAAGATATTTCTAATTATCCAACGGGAATTTCTGAGCCGCGTTCAGAAAAAATCATTTCTCCTGACGACAATCCTTGTTCCACTGATATTCCCGGCCATTTTCGGGGTAATTTTCTATTTTATGGAACGGGAGGAAAAGGCAGGTGAGATCCGGACCATTCTTGTTTTGGACGAAACGAATGATTTCAACCTTACCGGTGACGATACCTTTTCCTATACCGAAGTGACCGGTGATCTCGAACAGGCCAAAACGGCCTATGAGGAAAGTGACGCGTACGGACTTCTGTACATTCCACCCTATGAACTTGAAAACCCAAGCGGTTTTGCCTTTTACGCTCGTTCGGCGACGAGCCTGAGCATTAAGTCCAAGATCAATAACCGGGTCGAGGATATGATCCGGGAACGCAAGATGGCAGAGTATGCTGTAGACCAGGAAATTCTGGACAAGCTGAGGACGAATGTCGACGTAACCACCTATGATGTAAGTGAAGGACAGGAAAAAGAAAGTAATCAAAACCTTTCGTTTGGGATCGGATATATCACCGGCTTCCTGATCTACATATTTATGTTTGCATACGGCGGTCAGGTGATGCAAGGTGTTATCGAAGAGAAAAGCAATAAGATTGTCGAAGTCATTATTTCCACGGTCAAGCCATTTCAGTTAATGATGGGGAAAATCCTTGGGGTGGCATCAGTTGGGTTATTCCAGGTCTTGATCTGGGTGGTACTAATGGGCGTGCTATTTACGGGAATCCTTGGGTTTTTCGGGGTAGACATGTCACAAAACATGGCAGAGGCACAAAATTTATCCCAAAACGATGCCCAGGAAGTGATGTCACTGATCAACCAGATACCATTTACACGGGTCATTCTCACCTTTATTTTCTATTTCCTGGGAGGCTACCTGCTCTATGGTGCCTTGTTTGCAGCGGTCGGTTCGGCAGTCGATACCCCTTCCGAAGCTCAGCAGTTCATGTTCCCGATTATGATCCCTCTCATTGCAGGAATCATTGGCATGACCAGCATTATTCAGAATCCGGAAGGGGGCGTAAGTTTCTGGCTTTCCATCATACCCTTCACCTCCCCCATTGCGATGATGGGACGAATCGGGTATGGTGTACCTGCCTGGGAACTGGCGCTGTCTATGGCATTGCTCATCCTCGGATTCCTGGGTACCACCTGGCTTGCCGGTAGAATCTATCGTATTGGCATCCTGATGCATGGAACAAAGGTCAATTACAAAGTGCTGGCGAAATGGATACGCATGAAATGATCCCATAGTAAACCTGAATTAAAATGCCGGAAAAAACCTATATTGG
Organism: uncultured Roseivirgaceae bacterium; assembly: GCA_964351425.1. Taxonomy (GTDB): domain Bacteria; phylum Bacteroidota; class Bacteroidia; order Cytophagales; family Cyclobacteriaceae; genus JAUILA01. The sequence continues at coordinate 3,269 of CAYGOW010000002.1, read as the reverse complement.
TACTCCGGCATTTTTTATTTGGATACGCCGGACTTGATCTTTATGGCTTCACCTTCCATACAATCCGGCCTTGACTTCTCACAGGATAAATCCAACCTGAAGTGGTTTGTTTTATTCTTTTCTATCGTAATCAGTGTAGGCTCCATTCTCTATACCAATGTGTTGATTGATCAACTCAAAGCCAGAGAAGAACGACAGATCAGGTTGTATGCAAAAGCCCTCGAATATACCGTCCGTGAAAACCTGGATAAGGATCTTTATTTCATCACCGATGAAATTCTCTTTCAGAATAATTCGATCCCAACCATACTTCTGAGTGAGAATGGCAGCATTCAGGGTTTTCGGAATATTGAAATTGATTCATCGCTCTCACAAACGCGCCAGAATCAAATCATCTATAATGAACTGGAAAAAATGCAGGAGTCCTATGAACCTATCGAAGTGGCTCCACGCGATCAGAACACCAATGAAATCATTAGCATCAGTTACGTTTATTATAGAAACTCATTCCTGCTCACACAGCTGACCTACTACCCCTATATTCAGCTATCCGTCATTGCCATTTTTGGGTTTATTGCCTATATGGCCTTCAATTACTCAAAAGCTGCCGAACAAAACCGTGTTTGGGTCGGACTCGCCAAAGAAACCGCCCACCAGCTGGGAACACCCATTTCATCCCTGATGGCATGGGTTGAGTACTTTAAGGAACAATCCTCCATCAAGGATAAAGAATTGATTGGCGAACTGGATAAGGATATCCAAAAACTGCAAGTGATCACCGAGCGGTTTTCCAATATTGGATCGACCCCCGTACTGAAGGAAGTTGAAATAGAAGCACTCATCCACTCGGTCATTGACTATTTGAGGCCCAGAATCTCACCAAAAGTCAGTATTAATATTGAAGCCCTGACAAAAGGGATAACCGCCCAGGTAAACCCGCCCCTGTTTGAATGGGTGATTGAAAATTTATGTAAGAATGCTGTAGATGCCATGAACGGCTCGGGGAGTATTCATATTTTCATCCTGAAAGGGAATGAAGGAAAAGTCTTTATTGATATTTCAGATACCGGAAAGGGCATTCCTAAATCAAAACTTAAGCAAGTGTTTAATCCGGGGTTCACCACAAAAAAAAGAGGCTGGGGACTCGGACTCACCCTGGCCAAACGCATCATTGAAAAGTATCACCAGGGGAAAATATTTGTAAAATCATCGGAAGAAAATGGCGGAACAACATTCCGAATTTCGCTCTGGGCATGAGTCTATAAAAATCAGTATTGTATGTTGGGTATGTAAATTTTAAGGCGTACTTTTGCACACTGAAATCCCAGCGCATGGGGTCATTCACACTGTTTAACAATAAAATATACAATGGCGAATATTGGTAAAATTACCCAGGTAATCGGACCCGTAGTGGACGTGAGCTTTGATGCCGAAGGAGCAAAATTGCCGAACATCCTGGATTCACTGGAAGTAGTAAAAGATAATGGTCAGAAAGTCGTGCTGGAAACACAGCAACACCTCGGGGAAGACCGGGTCCGAACCATTGCAATGGAAAGTACCGAAGGTCTTGTACGCGGAATGGACGTACTTGATACCGGGAATCCAATTGAAATGCCAATCGGAGATGATATCAAAGGCCGGTTATTCAATGTAGTAGGTGAAGCCATCGATGGTATCGCCCAGCCCAAGGGTAAAAAAGGACTTCCAATTCACCGTCAGGCACCTAAATTTGAGGACCTTTCCACATCACAGGAAGTTCTTTATACAGGAATCAAGGTAATTGACCTGATCGAACCATATTCAAAAGGAGGTAAAATCGGTCTTTTTGGTGGTGCGGGTGTAGGTAAAACCGTTCTTATCCAGGAGCTGATCAACAATATCGCCAAAGCGTACTCTGGATTATCCGTATTTGCGGGTGTAGGAGAGCGTACTCGTGAAGGGAATGACCTGTTACGGGAGATGCTTGAATCAGGCATTGTGAATTATGGAGAAGCCTTCTCTAAATCCATGGAAGAAGGTGGATGGGATTTGTCGGCCGTTGATTTTGAGGCGCTGAAAGAATCCAAAGCAACATTCGTATTTGGTCAAATGAACGAACCTCCCGGAGCCCGTGCACGAGTGGCCTTGTCAGGCTTAACCATTGCGGAATATTTCCGTGACGGTGACGGAGAAGGACAGGGACGTGATATTCTTTTCTTTATTGATAACATCTTCCGTTTTACCCAGGCGGGATCTGAGGTATCAGCCCTCCTTGGCCGGATGCCTTCAGCTGTGGGTTATCAGCCAACACTGGCAACGGAAATGGGTGCGATGCAGGAAAGGATTACTTCTACCAAGAAGGGTTCAATTACATCGGTTCAGGCGGTTTATGTACCTGCCGATGACTTGACAGACCCGGCACCTGCAACAACTTTTGCCCACCTGGATGCAACCACAGTTCTTTCCCGAAAGATTTCAGAGCTGGGAATTTATCCAGCTGTGGATCCGCTCGATTCTACTTCACGAATCCTGAGCGCAGAAATCCTTGGTGATGAGCATTATGATTGTGCACAACGCGTAAAGGAAATTCTCCAGCGATACAAAGAACTTCAGGATATCATCGCCATTCTTGGTATGGATGAACTTTCTGACGAAGATAAAATGGTTGTTCACCGTGCTCGACGTGTACAGCGATTCCTTTCACAACCATTCCACGTTGCAGAACAGTTTACCGGTATCCCGGGAACACTGGTTGATATTAAGGATACGATCAAAGGATTTAACCAAATCATGGACGGCGAATTTGACCATCTTCCTGAAATGGCCTTTAACCTTGTTGGATCGATTGAAGATGCTGTTGCCAAAGGTGAAAAAATGATGGCTGACGCCAATAAATAATATCTCGCGCTGACTATGTATTTAGAAATAGTAACACCAAGTCAAAAGGTATTCGAAGGAGAAACCTCCATTGTTACATTTCCGGGAACGGACGGATCTTTTCAGGTAATGAATGATCACGCTCCCATGGTAAGTACACTGGAAAAAGGTCGCGTGGTATATAAAAATAGCCAGGGTACTCATTCCGTTGAAATCACGGGAGGAATTGTCGAGGTACTCAACAATAAGGTAACATTATTGGCGGACGGCATAAAAGAAACCGAAACCGCATAACATTTGTAGTAATACAGGAAAACCTGCCTCGAAAGGGTAGGTTTTTTTTTGCTTTAGCCTTCAGGAACGAAAGAAATATCTACCACACCCTGCATAAAATCATTGTAATAAAGGTCTGG
>CAYGOW010000001.1:15767-42630 GCA_964351425.1 uncultured Roseivirgaceae bacterium | reverse complement strand
GTGGGTTGTAACAATGGACAATGCCGTAAGTAGTTCCTCGGCCCCATAAAAGTACTGTGCGGCAGGCAGAGGCATGAATACAACCTGATTGGTCAATTGGGGCAAGCCAAATTCAACTAATCCACTGACTGCGTATTTTCCTGCGGAATTGACCCCATGATACCCCTGACTGATAAGAACAAGCGTGTCCCCCACGCTCATATTCAGGTAATCAGCAAGGCCCTTGCCCATAAGCACGGACTGGTCCTGCAAAGCAACCGGACTTCCTTCAACGATCCGGTCATTGATATTAGTTAAATAGGTTTCCTTTTCGGGGTCCATCCCTATGATCAAAGCTCCTTTCGTCTGGGTTTCATAAGAAGCAAGTGCGAAGGACTCCAGACGTGGCACCAACGCTTCCACATGAGGTATTTTATTCAGTTCAGCGATCAATGAATCGGAAGCATGAAAAGCATTATTGAGCGTTTGTTCGTCCCAAAAACCTGATTTATGAATCTGAATATACCCTGTATAAAACCGAACGCTGTTGTCAATCATCCGTTCGTAGGACCCCAATTGCATGGAGCGCATGATACTGGAAAGTATCACCGCAAAAGCGATACTCACGATTGTAATCAGGGTGCGTTTTTTATTCCGCCAGATATTTCGCCAGGCCAGTTTCAGCAGCATGATGGTTACCGTATTCGTTTCATATTCTGAATAGAGAAAAATGCTTCCGCAATATCCGCGTCAAATTGGAGGTCCTGATAAATGATGACCGTACGCTGTTCCGGATTATCTGCCGGCACCATATCCATACGTGTAGGTATGGTACGTCCACCCATTTCTTTAACTTCCGAAAGAATCATGGTATTGATTAACTCCCCGTCTTCATCATAATACCGGACGAGCAATTCTATAAAATCCTCTTTGGCAACGTATAATTCAATGCGCCCCCATACCACGGCTGCATCTTCCTTGGGGATCAGTTCAATTTTCCACACCGGGTATTTGCCGATCGTGGAGTCACCCCGCAAATGATGTGTATAATCATATACCACCGAGGACTCCTTGACCAGGTCGTCATTGGTAAAATCCGACCCCATCCAGGATTGGGCCATCATGGAAGGAGGAAGTTTAACCACGCGGTCAATGGTGGGCTGCCAGTTCCAGATTTCCTTGTCACGCTTTAAAAATGCTGCCCCCTGGTCACGGGCCGGAGCAGTGATCAGGATCAGGGAATATTCGGTCCCAAGTGACCATCCTTTCATGGAAATTTCCCGCGTCCAGTCAGGCCGGATGATTTTCATTGTCATTTGCGAAGTGGATGAGTTACCGCGCATTTTTTTATCGACCTGTTTTACAATCTCTGTGGCATCCTGTGCATTCACCAGGCTGGCAGAAAGCAACAACAGGATAAGTAGTTTACCTTTCATAATGACAGTACTTCTTGATGACAAATGCTTCAACTTCTTCTAAACGATAGTCTTCCCGGAGAATGAGATAATGTAAACCGATGCCATCAAACATGGCCGTCAGGAGTTTCGTCTCTTCCCGGGGATTTGGATAGCCAATTTCCATGAGCTGTTTGCTAATGAGTTCTGTATACACTTCCAGCTTTTTCATAGCCATATCATGAATAAAATCAAACTTGTCCAGTTGCAGGGAGCGGGCAGTAATCATCTTCCAGATCCTTGAATTTCTCCGTACCTCCTGGAAATAAAGGCGGAATAATTCCTCCAGCACTTCCCTGGGATTCTCCATCTCAAATACATCCATGAATTTTCCTTCTTCCTTCTGAAGATTTTCTACCAGGGCATGAAGCATGTTCTCCTTGCTTTCAAAGTAGTTATAAATCAATCCCTTGGATATACCGGCATGCTTCGCAATCTGGCTCATGGAAGTGTATTCATACCCATGGGATGAAAATAACTCCAGAGCTGAATCCAGAATCCGGGTGATGCTGGCTTCCCTTATTTCTTCATTGCGTGTCTTTTTCGTGGTGGGCATATAACGTACTTTCTTATTCTATTGACTGACCGGTCGGTCAATATTAATAGATCAAATTTACTTTTCCAATAAAAACTTAATGTAAAAGCGAATGGAGACTCATACTACTGGTGCCGAAAGGTGCGTGTAGTGGATGCTGTTTCCTTTCCCTTTTCCGACAGCGATGGAATATTATAACACATGAAAGAAAAAGCCCGAACACTTTTCAGTATTCGGGCCATTTATAAGAAATTCTAAGAATAGCGAGTTATTCACCTTGCCCCAGAGAGAACCCACGTCTGCCATCAAATTCATAGAGATTTTCAGTTTTGATTACTTCAAATCCTTTGGCATGCAATTCAGAAAGAAGGGCAATCACCTGCTCGTATTCAACAGCAGGATATACCGGGTCTCCACCTTTGACCACCGCATCGGAAGAAACAAAACGACACCTCCAGTGATCGGTGCAGTATGTTTCAGGTATGCCATTCGGATACACTTTTACGCCACGGTTGGTGATCATTTTCAGTTTGAGATTATGACCATGTATTGCCGACAGACCATCTCCGATTTCCTGCGGATCGGATCCTTTCCAATTGATGAATGCATCCACGCCAACCAGCACTTGTTTCTCCTCTTTTCGCTGGTAAGGTGGAATGTTAATTTCTCCGGCGCCATCAGATAATGTACTTACAGCTAACTTCTCAGGCGTTTGTCCAAGGCGCGCTATCACCTCTTCGGCAAATTCGCTGGTCGACACCTTCTTTTTGCTCTGTCCTTCTTTATAGATGTCAGCCGTATGATACCCGGCTTCGATCGTAGCCAACCAGGCGTTCTTGATTTTATCCGCGGTCTGTACCTGGCCCATGTGTGCCAGCATCATCACCGCCGCATTCAGCAATCCGGATGGATTGGCTACATTTTTTCCGGCAATATCCGGTGCAGAACCGTGTATCGCTTCAAACATTGCCACATTGATCCCAACATTGGCTGAGCCTGCCATTCCTACTGAACCGGCAATCTCCGCTGCTATATCGGAGATGATATCTCCGTATAAATTGGAGGTTACAATCACGTCATAGTCCTCCGGACGGGCCGCCAGTCGGGCCGATGCGATATCAATGATCTGTGTGTCACTCTGAATATCCGGGTACTCAGCCGAAATTTCATTGAACACCTGATGAAACAATCCATCGGTCAGTTTCATGATATTGTCCTTTACCATACACGTCACCTTTTTCCGGCCATACGCCGCCGCATATTCAAAAGCATGACGAATTATCTTCTCCGATCCGGGACGCGTGATAAGCTTCAGACACTGAACGACATCCTGTGTTTGTTGATGTTCAATTCCCGCATACAGATCTTCTTCATTCTCCCGGAAAATAATGACATCCATATCCGGAAAATGCGTCCGGACATACGGATGCAGTGCGGACACCGGTCGAATATTTGCATAGAGACCCAATGATTTGCGCAAGGTCACATTCAGGCTCTTGTATCCTTTGCCCTGAGGGGTTGTAATCGGCGCTTTTAATATTAATTTATTTTGATTTATGATGTCCCAGGCATTGTCCTCAATCCCGGAAGTATTGCCCGCTAAATACACCTGCTCACCCAATTCAATGAATTCAGGTTCGATGTTAGCGCCCGCCTCCTTCATGATGTCAAGCGTGGCTTTCATAATTTCCGGCCCAATGCCATCGCCCATGGCTACGGCTACCTTCACTGCCTGTCCTGTTTCTTTTGATTCCAATTTTTCTTCGGCTACTTTCATACTATACTTAAGTCAATCAATTATTTTCACTGCAAATTACAGGAATAATTTTCATATATTTTTATTTATGTTTCTAATCAGTTTCATAACTTCTGATTATGTATATCCTGAATAAATATGATTGATTGTCTTATTTACTACTTTACAAATTTTATACAACCCTCATATCATGACCCATGCCCGGCATTTTAAGCTGTACAAACCCATGGGCTACCTGTCCCAGTTTATAAACCGCCAAACCAGGCGCAAAAATAAGAATCTACTCGGAGAATTATTCGATTTTCCACAAGGAACAATGGCCATTGGAAGGCTGGATGAAAATTCGGAAGGACTGCTTCTGTTAACAACCGATGGCAAGGTAAGTGAAACCGTCCGAAGTAAATCCGTCGAGAAGGAATATCATGTCATGGTGGATGGCGTGATAGATGAGCAAGCCGTAGCCCGACTACGGGCCGGTGTTGAAATTACGCTGAATAGCAAAAAATATCAGACCCAACCTTGCCAGGCGCATATTTTAAAGCCGTCTCCAATTCATCCTCCTCCATCCAAAAGAATACGAAGCGATCGGCACGGCCCGGTTAGCTGGATTTCCATGGTGGTCACAGAGGGTAAATTTAGACAATTACGAAAAATGACTGCGGCAGTAGGCTTTCCTACCTTGCGCCTCATTCGCGTACGTGTAGGCGCTGAATCACTTGGCGATTTGAGGCCCGGAGAATGCAGGGAGGTAAGTCAATTTGACATGGAACCTGCTTCCTGACCACTAACCCGGAGATACCTGGATATTCAATTTTAATCCTAAATTTATGCGGTATGTCAAAAGCTAAAAAACTTATTACCGGTATTGCCCAAATGGCCCCGGTCTGGATGGACAAGCAAAAAACGCTGGAAAAAATGGTCGCGAATATTGATCAGGCTGCCGAACAACAGTGCCAGCTCCTTGTATTTGGAGAAGGAATCCTTCCGGGTTATCCTTTCTGGATCGAACATACCGATGGTGCCCGCTTTAATTCACCTTTACAGAAGGAATGGTATGCACGATACCTCGAAAATGCTGTGGATATTACGGCCGGCGATCTTAATCCACTTTGCGACCGGGCGAAGGATCATCAAATGGCCTTGTATGTTGGGTGTATTGAAAAGGAAGGTCACAGTGTCTTCTGTTCCCTGGTCTACATTGATCCGACAGGGGTCATCCGATCGGTTCATCGCAAACTAAAACCAACCTATGAAGAGCGCCTGGTTTGGTCTCAGGGCGACGGGAATGGCTTGGTGGTTCATTCGTTACCTCCTTTTCACGTCGGGGGACTCAATTGCTGGGAAAACTGGATGCCGCTTGCGCGAACTTCCCTATATGGTCAGGGCGAAGATTTACACGTCGCCGTATGGCCCGGTAGTGTTCACAATACGGAAGATATCACGCGTTTCATGGCCAGGGAAGGTCGTTCCTATGTTATCAGCGCTTGCGGGTTAATGCCGGTGGCCAATATCCCGTCGGACCTTCCGGGCGCAGAGGCTATGACGGGTCTCAACCGGCCTTTTCTTGCAAACGGTGGCTCTTGCATCGCCGGACCTGACGGAGAATGGGTCATACCGCCTGTGACGGATAAGGAATCATTGCTCGTTACTGCATTGGATTTTGATCGTCTCAACCAGGAGCGGCTATTGTTTGACCCTACCGGCCATTATTCACGAAATGATGTATTCAATTTATCGGTCAACCGAAACCGAACCGGGGGTGTGGATTTTTCGAATTAAGCGAACAGTTTTGGCTCCGCCCAAACAATAGAATACCCAAGTAAAAAAAGGATCAAAAATACCCAGCGGGACATTGGTTCAAATCCTTCGGTCAAAGGTACTGTTGCTGTCGTTTTGCCTTCCAGTTGACGAATTGCACGCTGTTGTTGCTGAAAGCGAATCCCTTCCCAGTCGTCCTGCGCATAAACAAATACCCGGCTTGTATCACTATCAAAAATAACCTTTTGCCAACCGGACGTATCCGGCCAAAAATCAGATGTCCACCGGAATGGAAAATAGATGTCCTGTTTCGGCGCTATCGGGTGATTCTCCCACTGAATTTTCGGTATACCTCCGCTTGCGCCCTCAATCATTACTGGTGAATCAACCCGTGGAGGCCAGGTGGTTTGTATACGATCTGAACCGGGTTTGCGGATAGCCGCCCGCACCAAAGCACCCCAATAGGTTTCATATTGCCGGCTGTTTCCCTCCAGTGGCCAGCGATATGTCGTCGGGTTCAGAGAAACCATTAACCTGCCCTGGCCTACATACTTCCCGCCAGCTATGATCCGATTATTCTCCCGATGTACTGTCTCAAGCAATGGAGTAGGTTGAAGAAAAAAATCTCCATCGCGCTCTGATACATCCAGTGTCAGTGCTCCCCGACCTGCTGATGATCCATCTGGAAAAAGGATAAGGCCAAGACCTTCGCGGAGAGCCTTTTCCAACCTTCCAAACTGACTTTGCGAAAGATTCTCCATAAAACCCTGGTCCAGCAGCAGGATATCCAGCGATGACAGGAATTCATCTGTCCAGGACATGCTTTCCCGTTCATCTGTATTCAAATATTCATAGGAAAACTTATCCCGCGAAATGGATTGTCGCAGGAGTACAGTAAGTCCGTTTGCCCCCAGGTATTCTTTCAGCGCGCGTACTTCGAAGGAAGGAAAAGACAGGAAAATCCCGATGCGTTTTGGCGTGGTCTCCGAGATATCAATTGCCCACGGGTATGCCTGAACCGTATCTTCTCCCTGTACTTCCATGGAGTAAAGCCTAGGCCCCGCGACTTGTGGAATATCACGCAACATAAACTTGCCAGACAAATCCGTCTGCACCGAATCCATGGTTTGTCCATTCCAGCGTAATCTGATCCAGGAACTATCCCCCGCATATTCTCCAGAGACAAGGAGTGTATCACCCCGAATGGCCTGTTGATCTGCATTAAACCTCACAATCGTATTGGATAGTATCGCGGGCAAAAAGCGAACCTGGTTTTCTTCAATTTTCCAAAGGTCTTCCATAGGTAGACCGTACCCGGTAACAAGAATTTCGCTCGCTTGAATATCGGTATTCAGGGTATCATGCGAAATAAATAGTGCCTCAGGTAATGCCCGGCGTAAACTGTCCAATTGGCTGGCTGGTGTCTTTTCACCAATGAGCACGATTTCCTCAACCGCATGCTCAACAGGTAACCCGGGACGAAAAAGAAGGCCGGCTACCCCAAGGGTCATCAGGGTGATTCCGGTTAAACGCACCCACAGAAATTTAGTGGGTCGTTTTTTTATCTCCAGGCTCAGGAGAATTATCCACCCAAGTACCACAATCCCTAATGTCCACCAATAAAAGGATTCAAACTGCACCCAATCATTCATATGCCCTCCCTTCCAGATTCATCAGGTACAGGCTGTCGAGCGGATCCCCTATCCGTTCGTTGGTACTACCGGGAACAATAGCCGCCTTCGGCAACAGATCCGCCAATTCCAGAAGCAGTGGGTCTGCCACTTTATCCCAGGGAATATCTTTCCAATCAATTTGACTTATCAGACGAAGTGACGTCAGGGCCTTCAGGTATTTACCAGGATTTTCGATGGCCATGGCAGCTACTTCATCAGCGGCAGGGACAAAGACCGAGTTTCTGGTGCCGGCAGGCGGATACATACCCCGACGTGCTTCTTCCAGCCAATACATCGACAAACGAATCGCTGCGTAGGGATCCGTTCCCGCTTCTTCACGCCGTTGACTTGGGTTTTCAATCTCATCAAGTTCGCCGGTGAGCCGACTATCCTCCTTGATTGGCGGAGGATCAAAGCCAATTCTGTGTACATATATTCGGGCCTGATTCTTTATTTTTTGAATCAGGTCCAGTGCCTTGTACTGATAGGGAAGTGACTTATCAGGTTCGTATAACCGCAGGTATAATTCTGCATCCCACATCTCAGCGAGTGCCTGCTTCAGCATGGCTCGTACACCTTGCGAATACAAGGTCGCCTCCTCAGGATCTGAATGTTCATGCATGAATGCCGATAAAGGATCCTCATGGTCATCCTCCTCTTCTTTATTCTCCAGTGCCACATGCTCTTCATGATCATGATCATGCGTATAGGCCGCAGTCGGACCTGCGTCCGGGTCTTCCTCTGTCACTGCCTCAAGCGTCTCCTCATTTTCTGTTACCCCACTTTCAAATTCATCCCCCAGATACTGCCCATACTTGATACGTAACAGTTTCTGGTCATACCCAAGCGCATTGGATTCCTGTTTGAATTCCGTTGCATCCATGGCCGGCTTCCTGGCCAGTAGCGCTTCCGTGTCAATGATGATCTGTCGCTGGCTGCGAAAATAATCCGGCATAAGATCCACCGACATGGCCCCTCCGGTCATATATTCCTGCGCGAGGGTATCGGCCAGGATCGCAAAGAATGTCTCACTTCGCGCCTTTCGGGGTATTGGCTCGCGGTTATCAACGGCTTCAATGTAGTAATACAATTCATCGCCGGGCGTCATATTCAACGAATCCAGGTATACCATTTTTATAAGCGATACCTGCGAATCATTATTTATGGATTGCGGAAACCGCAGAATCTCTTCGCGAAATTTCACTGATTCACCGGCTCCCTTTGTTACCGTCGCCACCACATAGGCATCTGTCACCCCAAAATCGTCCGTCACCTCCGCGGTAATTGAAATGGACGGGTTCGTTACCTCCGGTGCAAATTCAACAAAATCCATCATGTCACGCGGCATGATTTGTGGCGCCTGATCAGGTAGTAAATGAATAAAATAAATATCACTGATTGCCTTTTGGCCGTTTTTTACCAATCGAAACGAGTAGAGGGTATTGCTGCCTGGTTGCCATCGAAGGCTGTGCATACCCGCCTGGTTCATGGCGAAGAGCTTTTCATTGCCTCCTTCCATTTGCAGGAAAATGGAATCCACCGGTCCGGATAACTCAAGCCGCCAGGTAAGCGTGGAGCCTTCCAGAATATCGAGGCTAAGTTCATCCGAGGTTGCCGCGGCCTTACCGGTATACGACGGATAATTGATATCAATAACAGCATTCGTGATGACCGGGAATGGATCATCAACACTGTCTTTTTCTACTGTCATGGGCACTACTTGCCGGTCAGGCATATCCGATATATTTTCACTCACTGAAGGAAGAATCCATCCGGCTGTCATGGATACTAGCGCAATGACCAGGGCACGGCCAAGGTGATTTGGCGGGAAAATCTTTGAAAGATCCAGACGGTTAATCAGCTCTCCAATCCTGCGCTGCTGTAACCGGGCCATCACGGATAATGAATCATAAGGTACAGCCAGGAGGCCCGTGCTATATTCCAGCACATCCAGGCGAGTATCCAGGAATTCAATAACCGTTCGGTTACTTATACGCCAGGGCCGACGGAAAAATAAAACGATACCAAAAAGCAAAATAAAAATACCACCGGCCAACATAGTATTTCGCGTATAAAACCAACTGCCCGTAGCCACTCCAGCAGCGACCAAAAGGGCCTCTGCAACCAATAAAAGTTTCCATCGGATGGCAAACCGGGTAATATAGCGTTGGGCTTCAGGCATGTCTTTTTATGGCAACAAGTCGTTCTGTAATTATCAATGCGGCAAGCATCAACCAGAATGGCCACGAAAAAGGGGTAGTGGCTGCCTTGATTTCACTACTTCCCTTGGCCAGTTCAGGTGCCGGATCCATAGGCATCATTCGTTGATCCAGAAGGCCAATTTGCTTTTCCAGATCGGCAGTACCCAAAGGATCCATGAGACGGAGCCAATGATGAAGGAACCTTTCAGAAATGAGACGGGTAACCGTAAGGTTACCATTTAATAAGAATACATCCGGGTCATCTGTTTCCAGTATTACCGGGCCGGGTTCCGTCGGCGTCGTATATTGTAAAACTTTAGCCGGACCTTCCGGGATATAGGCTGTATTGGATAAGTTAATGACCCAATCAATTTCTTTTGACGATGCAGTGCGGGTGGTATCTATCAATACCGGCAGATCGGTGTACTGACCTATGGTTTCAATAGCTTGTTGGAGTAGAATATTTTGATCATTATTTTCCCCACGGATAAGTTGAAAATGGAGGGTATCCGGACTGGCCCCTTCTCCTTCAACCAAGGAATGTTCAATCTCGGTATGGTTGTTTGACGCGAAAAGTTGAAGTACATGGCGGTTACCCGACTGACCAGTATAGGTTAAAAGGGTATCCTGGATAATCGATTCAGATGATACATCCAGTGACAGCCATCGAAACGGGATGGATATGGCGGGGCGAACCCCGGAGAAATTGCGCCGGAGGTCCGACGAGATAATGGTCAGGCTATCCACTTTTTGACTTGCCTGCTTAATGAGTGCCCAATGCCTTCCGGGTTGTATTTCCGGTACTTCTGAATTTTCGACAAGTGGGAACCCTTTTGCCAGAAAGCGCAGATCAACGGTATCCCTCATTTCCCGAATTTCCGGAGAATCATCCAGTACCGGATCAACCAGGATCCAGTGCGTTTTCGTGTTCGGTTGATCCCTGATCGCTGGTTCTGCCAATAGAAGAACAAAAAGCGTAAACAATGTCATACGCAAAAGCAACAGGGCCTTTTCAGTGAGAGAAAAAGACATTTGACGGCTGGCTTTAGCTTCTGAAAAAAAACGTACACTTCCAAAGGGGATGACCTTCGGATTTTTTCTGCTCCATAGGTGAATAATAATCGGAACGGTGAGCCCGAGCAAGCCCAAAAGATAATATGGGGATAGAAAAATCACCGGATCAGATTATTTCGTTGTTTGAGATAGGTGGCCAATACGACACCTGGATTTTCATCCAGATAAAACGGGAGCCAGGTAATTCCTTTTGTTTCCATGTCATGCATTATCGATGCCTGGTATTTTTTCCGTGCGTCCATGTACTGTTCACGTACGGCTTTGGGTTTTACTTCCATGCGCCTGCCGGTTTCAAGGTCCTCAAAGACCACGTTCCCGTCAAAATCCAGGGCTTCTTCTTTCTTTCCAATCAGGCAGCACGCCACCACTTCATTGTAATTTGTTTTTAGTTGTTCCAGCGTATGTATCACCTCGTTTTCCGCCTGTAAAAAATCACTGATAAAAACGATCATTTCCTTTTGGTCACGGGAATGCATAATTCCCGGGTCGGCTTTAGCCGGCCATTTTCCTGTTACCTCTATGTCGATGAGACGCTGGAGAAACCGTTGTAACTGCCGCGCATCTTCTTTTACATGCAATGATTGAACTTCCTGGTCATTGAGCACATAAAGACCGATATCATCACGTTGCCGGGAAGCCAGATACGCCAGGGATGCAGCGAGAATCCGGGCCATGTGCCATTTAGAAGTGCCCTCCTCTTCATACTTCATCGAATTCGATGCGTCCATGACTACCTTCAGGACGACATTTGTTTCTATCTCTGACTGTTTAATGTAGTACCTGCCACTTCGGGCCAGCATTTTCCAGTCGAGTAATCGCAGATCATCGCCGGGTTGATAGCCACGATACTGGCTAAATTCCAGACCGGCGCCGGTTTTCCGACTGGCGTGCATACCTGACATATACCCTTCGACAATGACGCGTGCAATGAGCTCAAGTCCTGTGACCTCATTGAGAACTTCCGGAACCAGCAGGGATCTCCAATCTTCCTTCATCGCCTCAGCTTACCTCGATACTATCAAGCAATTTTTTCGTGACGTCATCCGACGTGATCCCACGTGCTTCCGCCTTGAAATTCACAAGGATCCTGTGCCGCAGTACAGGATAGGCAACCGTTCTTAAATCCTTATCCGTTACTGCCCAACGGCCATGGAGCAAGGCATTGGCCTTCGCCGTAAGTATCATGGCCTGACCCGCGCGTGGACCTGCGCCCCAGGCTACCCAGTTTTTAACGTAATCAATACCTGATTCAGGGCGTGATGCCCGAACAATGCGGGAAACATATTTGATCAGTGAATCACTGACAGGAACTTCCCTTACTAATTGTTGTAGCCGCAGAATTTCATCGCCTGTCAATATGCTGTTAATGGTTTGTCCGCCCGAACCGGTTGTCATCCTGAGAATTTCTTCCTCCTCCTGATCCGAAGGATAGCCAATCCGGATGTACAAAAGGAAACGATCCAGTTGCGCTTCCGGCAAAGGAAATGTCCCCGATTGTTCGACAGGGTTTTGCGTCGCAAGCAAGAAAAATGGTTTCGGCAGCGGATAGGACTTCCCCGCATAAGTCACCGCAAACTCCTGCATAGCTTCCAGCATAGCCGCTTGCGTTTTCGGGGGTGTTCGGTTGATTTCATCCGCCAGAATTATATTGGAGAATATAGGCCCCTTATTAAACTGAAATATTTTCTTGCCGGTGGTGTGATCCTCCTCAAGTACTTCAGTGCCGATGATATCCGAGGGCATGAGGTCCGGGGTAAACTGAATTCTCCGGAAATCCAGGTCAATGGCCTCCGCCAGCGTCCGGATCATAAGGGTTTTGGCCAATCCGGGTACCCCTTCAAGAAGACCATGCCCGCCGGCTAGAAACGTGATCAGCAACTGCTCGACCGTTTCCTGCTGCCCGACTATTCGCTTACCTATTTCCTGCTTCAATGCCATCAGCTTATCCGTAAGGGCATTGATTTCTTTTTCGGCTACATCCAGTTCTTCTTTCATAGAAAACGTTTAAGAAGTCATCGCGTACATAACAATATTGACGCTAAACTTCGTGTTATCAATTTTATACCATCGTTTGTTACGAAAATCGTAATCCCACTCGCACCCATAATCTTTGTTACTGTACAATACGCCTATTCGTCCGTCAATCTCAATAGCCTTCAAATATTCATGAACGAGATCATCTCCCCACCCATTCAATTCCTGGGACGTGGTGGGCGGACCATCCTCAAAATGAAAGAAGGCACTGTATAGCGGGTGGTTATTCTGAATTTTCTTCAGGGCCTCCGGACCAAATATATCGCTCATCTGGCGTTCGAAAGACCGGGCAAACAAGCCATCAATGTCGTGATTACAATCATCCACAAACACAAAGCCTCCATTACGGACATAGGCTTCAAAATTCTCCTTTTCCCGGGCATTAAACTGAACCAGTTTATGGCCGGACAGGTAACAAAAGGGACATTTAAAAATTTCCGGACTACCCAATGGAATGATATTCTCCCGGGTATCCACAGGGAGCGTGGTGTATTGAACCAGAGAATGCAATACGTTGGAAGGCATACGCTGATCAACATCCCAATCACCGGAATCATACTGTAATCGCGTAAAGAAGAATTCGTTCCTCATACCTTGGCTAACACCTGGCCTGGCGGCTGGGTTTCAGTTTAACAGACCTTAAAAAAAAGAACCCCGGGGCATACCGGGGTTCTGATGATTATTTCCGGTAATCAGACCGCGTCAGAGAGACTCGTGAACGTAAAATCACGCACTTTCATGTAAGGGATCAAATTACCTTCAACCCGAACCTGCTGGCCAAGTGTTTCGAGGTTGTTGAGCATGATGATCGGACTTTCATTGAAGCGGAAATTTTTAACCGGGTACATGATTTTTCCATTTTCAATATAGAATGTACCGTCACGGGTAAGACCTGTGTAGAGCAGTGTTTGCGGATCCACGCTACGGATGTACCACAGGCGCGTTACCAATACACCCCGCCGGGTATCTTTGATCAGGTCTTCTAACGATGCATCCCCGCCTTCCATGATCCCATTACTTGGGAAAGGTACGGCTTCAACGCCTTTCTGTTCGGCCCAGTATCGGCTGTAGAAGAGATTCTTAACCGCCCCGTTCTCAATCCAGGACATCTTTTTAACCGCCTGGCCATTCCCGTTCCAGGTTGAGGTTGGCACTTCAGGGTGCTGTGGATCAGAATAGAGATTTACCCGCTCATCCACGATCTTTTCTCCGAGTTTATTGCCACCACCTTCTTTCGACATAAAGCTTCGGCCTTCATCAGCAGTTCGGGCGTCAAACGCCCCGAACATATTCCCGAGTAATTGCACCGACGCTGCCGGCTCCATAATTACCGTATATTTACCGGGCTCGATCGCCCGGGCATTACGCGACATCAGGGCCTTGTCAATGGCACGTTTGGATGCCTCGCTGGCATTCAGTTTCGAAATGTCATTCACATCACTGGTAGCCCAGCCTGATCCCGTACCGTCATTACTACGCATCGTTACGGTGAAGTCGGCGTTTGTTGATCGGTTATAGGCAAATAAGCCATTTGAATTCATCATGGATGAAAATCCATCCGAATCATTCAAAAATCCCGCTGCCGTTACATCCTGAGCACGTGCCGGCTCAATGCTGTTCGCCGCAATCTCCGCACGCTGCTCAGGACTAACCTTTGCGGTTGCTTCTACATAGGTATTTGATTCTAAGTATTCCTGTGGCCCCAGTGGCTCCATGAACTCGGGGTTTTCAGGGGAAAGCCTCGCGAGCTCTTCAGATCGTTTGACCACACGCTGGATGGCATCATCAGTCAATTCATTCGTGGTTGCCGTTCCTACTTTCTTGCCGTAACTGGAATTTACCACCAGTGTCTGATTGGAACGGTATCCCGCAGTAGAGACCGAATTCCTGGCATACCGGATGTTTCCGCTATTTGATCCGCCAAAGGAAACCTCACAGGTATCCGCACTGGAAAAACTAAGGGCTTTTTCCAATATACTTTTTGCTTCTTCTTTTGTATATATTCCCATTTTTTGTTCTCCTTTTTAATTAGATATTTCGCCCTGTATTAATCACATTCACATTGTCAAACCGGGTGGTTGAGCATCCATGCGACACGGCACTCACCTGTGATGGCTGTCCTTTTCCATCGAAGAAGGACCCGAACATGCGATAATCATTTTCATCGCAGATACGCGTACAGCTGTTCCAGAATTCCTGGGTATTTGACTGGTAGGCAACATCATTGAGCATACCGGCAATTTCGCCGTCCTTAATTTCATAAAAGAGCGTGCCGCCAAACTGGAAGTTATACCGTTGCTGGTCAATTGAATAGGATCCACGACCTGCGATATAAATACCTTTTTCCACGTCACTGATCATATCATTGATGGAATACGGCTCTTTGCCGGGCTCCAGTGACACATTCGGCATTCGCTGAAACTGTACATCATTCCAGCTCTGAGAATAACAACAGCCATGCGACTCATTTTGATCGATCATATTGACCTGATCGCGAATGGCCTGATAATTCACCAATATACCATTCCGTACAAGGTCCCATTTCTTACATTTCACTCCTTCATCATCATATCCCACAGCACCCAATGAGTGAGGTTGCGTCTTGTCCGCCACCAGATTGACGAGATCCGATCCGTATTTGAAATCGCCTGACCGCCATTTATCCAATGTGGCAAAGCTTGTACCGGCATAATTTGCTTCGTACCCGAGAACACGATCGAGTTCGAGTGGATGACCCACCGATTCATGAATGGTCAACCCAAGGTGGTTAGGCTCAAGAACCAGCGAATACTTACCGGCGTCTACGGATTTTGCTGAAAGCATTTCCTGAGCCTGACGCGCCGCTGACGCCGCATCCTCAACAATATCATAGCTATTGCGGTACAGATTCACGCCGGCTGGGCCAGCAAGTTTCTCCGACTCTTTTCCGTCCATATATTCATAGCCCATACCCATAGGAGCACTCATTGCCTGGCGGGATTTAAACTTTCCGGCTTGCCGGTCGATGGCGGTTACGCCAAATGTTGGCCAGATACGGTGCACATCCTGATCGATGTACGACCCTTCTGTGCTGGCAAAATATTTTTGTTCATTGACCATAAACAGGGCGGAGTTGACAAAGCTTGCACCATTCTCCATAGCCGCAGCATTGGCAGAAAGGAGAAGATCAACTTTCTCTGAGATGGGCACCTCCATGCTGTTCTTTTCAATCGGCGTTTGCCAGGAAACCTCCCCATGTGATTCCACAGGAGCCAGCTTTACAGGTTCCTTCTGAATTTTGGAATTGGCCTTGGCAATAGCCACAGCCTGGTTAGTTGCTTTGCGAATACCTTCTTCCGACACATCATCGGTGGATGCAAAACCCCAGGTACCATTGGCGATGACCCGGATACCAATCCCGAATGATTCTGTGTTGACAATATTCTGGACACGATCTTCACGGGTGAAAACGTATTGATTCAGGTAACGCCCGATTCGGGCATCGGCATAGGTAGCTCCCAGTGATCGGGCTGAATTCAAGGCGATATCAGCCAACACCTTTTTACTGGCAGCATCCATCCCCGGCTCCATCAGCACCTCTGCGGATACCTGCCTGCCCATGACATAGGACGGTACCATCATGGCACCCATGCCGAGTCCGGTCAGTTGCACGAAGTCTCTTCTTTTCAAAATTTCCCTCCTTTTTTATGGTTTGATTTAATTTCTATCGATTCTATCCCAGTAAATTCCCTATTTATCTGTTTATATCCGTGTATTTTTATGTAAACGGTCAATTTTACCGAGGAAAATTCAGGTTCTGAAAACGAGACTTACAACCTGTCAGGAAAAAATGCGTAGTTTAACCGTATGCAAAAAAAGGTATCCCTATATCTGCTGATTCTGCTGCTTGTACCTGTGATCCTTTACGGGATTTACCAGATCTCCAGTTTGAGTGAGGATGAGGAGAATATCAATATGATCTATCAGAATCAGCTGGATGCCATCCTTTTTAGTATCAACCAATACAGTGATGACGTGGTCAGTGAGTGGATCATGTCCATGGAAAATGCCATGGATAAGGATGACGTACAAGCAGCCCTGGATCCTTTGCTGCAGGTAAACCCTGGTATTAGTATGGTCTTCCTGGCAGATTCGCTAAGTGGAAAAATTCTCCGCGTATATCCAGAAGATCTATCCGAAGACCCGGTAGTACAGCTTGCCAGTGATAGTTTAATGGCGCGTAAACAATCGATTGGATTCATGCTCCAGTACGCGCAATCGGGCTACAGGAAAATTGAATCCGCCCACCTGGCCAGGCAGGATGGAAACCGCTCGCTGATGCTTTATTTTGTATTGGATGAGCCTTCCCCGGAAGGGTACCGCATCGGCGGGATCCTGGTTGATCCGGAATCATTCATACAGGTGAACCTTGGTCCCAGGTTACAGACGATCGCCCAGGAGAAATTCATTATTTCCGCCTTTCGCAAGGAAGTGGAAACACCCATATTCAGTACGACCGACTCCGTATTGCTGGATCCGGAAAATTCCATGGCCATTACAAAAGATTTCTGGTTGTTGCCAGACTATTTCCTGGGGATAGGAACACAGGGAGAAAATATTTTTAACATCATCCGCATGCGAACTCTCTTAAATATTGGCCTGCTGGTATTCATGTTGGTGATCCTTACCACAGGTCTTTACATGATATTCCGCAATGTGAAGAAGGAATTGCTACTGGCCCAGAACAAAGCCGAATTTGTATCGAATGTGTCACACGAACTTCGTACACCCTTAGCGCTGATTAGTATGTTTGCCGAAACACTGGAGATGGACCGGGTGCGGAGTGAAGAGAAAAAACACGAATACTACAAGATCATTCATAAAGAAACGACACGGCTTACAGGAATTGTCAACAAGATATTGACCTTTTCCCAAATGGACGCCAAGAAGAAAGAATTTCATTTCGGTCATATTGATCTTAATGAAATTGTTCGTGATATTCTGGAAACCTATTCCTTTCACTTTAAACAAAAAGGATTTACCAGCACCTTTAATGTGGCAAGTGAAACGCTCCCGGTACTGGCAGATAGAGAAGCCTTGCAGGAAGTGTTGATCAACCTCCTGGATAATGCCATGAAATATTCCGGGGACAAAAAAGAAATTCAATTGACCTCCGGAACCGATGACAGAATGGCTTTTTTACATGTAAAGGACTATGGTATAGGGATCTCGAAGCATGATCAGAAACACATATTCGATAAATTTTACCGGGTTTCCACCGGGGACATTGCAAAGAGCAAAGGTACCGGTCTGGGTTTAAGCCTGGTGAAACATATCGTAACCCAACATGGAGGAACAATACGTGTCGAAAGTACCCCCGGCATCGGCTCCACATTCTCCATTTACCTACCATTAACCACAAAACATAATGGCTAAAATACTTATTGTTGAAGACGAACCAGCCATGCAACTCGGATTGAAAGACAACATGGAGTTTGAAGGCTATGCGGTGGAAATCGCCGGAGATGGTGAGAAAGGACTGGAAATGATTCGGTCCGGTAGTTACAATCTCGTTTTACTGGATATCATGCTACCCAAGATGTCAGGGCTCGACGTATGTAAGAAGGTTCGTGAAGAAAAAAATAAAACCCCCATTATTTTACTCACAGCCAAAGGGGAAGAGATTGATAAGGTACTTGGCCTTGAACTAGGGGCGGATGATTATGTCACCAAACCATTCAGTCTGCGCGAATTACTCGCGCGAATTAAGGCCATTCTCCGGCGCTCGAATGTACCCGAAACCTCCGCATCAGAAGCCAGGATTGGTCGTTTACAGGTTAATTTTACCAAATACATCGCTTCCGACGAACAGGGTGAGGTAAAGTTATCACACAAAGAATTTGAAATCCTGCATTTCCTCTATCAGCATAAAAATGAGTCGGTGAGTCGATATTCGTTGCTGGAAGAAGTATGGGGCTATGACGATGCCCAACCTACTACCCGCACTGTGGATAATTTCATATTAAGGCTGAGGCAACACATCGAAAAAGACCCAAAAGACCCTCATATTATACTGACTGTCCATGGAGCAGGCTATAAAATGGTCGACGAATGACAGGATATCATTGATTGTGACAATATGTGACATTTGTTGACAGCATGGTGACATCTGTAATGAGGATAAGGCCGTTAATTGTAACAGAAACAACAATTAAATGGTCAAACTCAAAACAATTAACATCATGAAAACTCAAATTAAACTTCTCGCAACATTATTGCTTATTGCAGGTTCATTCTCAGCCTTTAGCATTGATCCTCCTCAAACAGAGAAAAATGTTCAGGTTCTTCCAGCTACGGCCGGTACGTTGAAAGTTTTATATTTCAACGGGAATGAAAAAAATATTACGGTTCGGATCTTCAATGAGAATGGGCTAATCTTTAAAGACAAAGTGAAAATCAGCGAAGACCAGGCAGGATTTATCAAGCGCTATGACGTAAGTAAAATTGAATCATCGGAATTCTGGGTAGAAATTGGTGATTCGGATGTGTCTTCCAAGTTCCGCGTATTACAGGATGAGAAAGGCAATCTTTGGGCAACCTACTGGGACGATTATCTTCCCGCAACTACAGCCGTAGCAATAAATTAAAAGGATGATTGATTAGCTGTCCGCTTCGGCGGACAGCACTTTAACATAAACAAAGCACAACGTGAATTTTATTCGGATATTTCTGTTAGCAATGGTCGTCAATACCCTCTCCGCGCAGGAGCGGGTATTGTCTCTCTCCGGATACTGGAAATTCACTATCGGTGACCGGGAAGAATACGCCTTGCCCCCCTACAACGACAATGGGTGGAAAAAAATTAAAGTCCCCGGAACCTGGGAAGACCAGGGGTTTAATGGATTTGATGGATTTGCCTGGTATCGTATACAATTCGACGGGTCCGAACTTCCTGAAGGCCCGTTGACGCTTGATATGGGGTATATCGATGATTGTGATGAGGTCTATCTCAATGGTCAGCTCATTGGCTACAGCGGAGGCTTTCCCCCAAAATTCTACACAGCCTATGGTGCGCACCGCAGGTATAGCATTCCTGAATTATATCTTAATCGAGAAGGGCCCAATATCATTGCAGTGCGCGTATTTGACGTTACCCTCGAAGGGGGTATTATTAGGGGTCAACCAGGTATTTATCGAAAAAAGAGTTCTGAAAAGTTTTTAATAGATCTGGCCGGAGTCTGGGAATTCCGACGCGGTAAATCTTTACGCGATAATTGGGAACCGATCATGGTACCCATGCCCTGGGAACGTGACGGACATAATCATTACGATGGCTTTGGCTGGTATCGAAAGACTTTTATTCTTCCACCGGGTTATGAAGGCCAGGATCTGCTGTTTGTGGCCGGGAAGATCGACGATTTTGATAAAACATATTTAAATGGACAGCTGATTGGAGAAACAAATGATGGTCGATCTTTCGGAAACTCATTTAGCTTTAATCAAAAACGTGTATACCGCATACCTGCCAGCGTCTTAAAACCCGGTGAAAATGTGATCACTATTCTTGTAGAGGATATGGGGAATGTTGGGGGTATCTACGAAGGCCCGGTCGGTATTACAAGCGAAAGGCTTTGGAGACAGCAATAAGCACACATCCTGAATCAGGATTGAAGTCGCTTTCTCAATTTGTTAATGAGTTCTACATTCTGATTGAAATACCTGTTTCTTTCTTTTTCACCTGTCGAACTGATCATTACTGCCCGCTGAAGTACAGTGTCCATGAATGATTCAATATGTCTGGTAAAAACAGGATTCGATGTGGATATAATGCTCAGGTTACCGATGGGAAGAAAGACGATACGGTCCTCACCCAACCGGAATAGAATTGTATTATCTCCGATGATAATATCATTTCGATAAAGTTCCTAACACGACCCGTCAGGCTTCTTTCCCGCTTGCATCCATTCTTTGGCTTCTGCCAGTAAGGATTCAAATTCATCCAATATCAGTAAAGCATCGCCAGGATTCTTGAAATACCCACAATCATGGTAATATTCAATCTGTCTGAGTGTTACCAGCGTTGTTTCCTGGGCCCATATTTCCACACTCGGCACCTGGCAAAACTTCTGCCAGATACGCTGGCCAAGGGCAATGAATTCCTGAGGGACCTGATCGAAAGAAAATGGTTTTTGTTCGTACTCTTCATAATGATGCAGCGTACGCATCCAGAAATAGATCTTAAAAGCACTGAGCCTGGGGTGATTGAAATAATAAAAAATAGGCAGATCTTTCGTGTAATACATCATTTCCTTTTGCCCCTGAAAAGAATCCAGGAGCTTTAGCTGATCGAGAATCGATTTCATCCACGCGTAGATGTCAAAGGTTTTTCGCTCTACCAAACTGCCTTGAAATGTTATCAGGGAAGATCCGGAATCGACAAGTTCGTGCAGGGAAATACCATACGCTTCACAAATGACCAGGGATTCATTCAGCGATAAGTCTGTTTCTCCACGAATGCGCCGGTATATACTGTCTTTACTTAGATCTAAAAGTTCGGATAACTCATCCACAAAGGATATTCTGGGATCCATTTGCTGCTTCACCCGGTCTAGCAAGGAGGTTTGAATCGAATCGAACAAGGCGTGGTCGTTTGGTGGCAAAGACAAGATAATCAATTCGATTAAAATTTTTCAGAAAAAACTACGCGGGGTAAGGTTCAAAAAGTTACCCGCAGCAGGTAGCCATATTTTCAGGAGTTTCACCTGGCTTTCAAAGGATTCGATATGAATTACCTGAATACTATCAGACTCAGACAATCACATAACTAAAATTGATTAGATTTGTGAACTTATAATTGACTATTATGACCTTAATTCAGCTTGAATATGTTTTGGCCTTGTACGACCTCAAGAGCTTCTC
This sequence comes from uncultured Roseivirgaceae bacterium, assembly GCA_964351425.1. GTDB lineage: Bacteria > Bacteroidota > Bacteroidia > Cytophagales > Cyclobacteriaceae > JAUILA01. Next base: position 21,268 of record CAYGOW010000001.1, on the reverse strand, counting down.
TCGTGCCGCTGAAAAATGTTTTGTAACGCAGCCAAATTTAAGTATGCAGATCGATCGCCTGGAGAAGGAACTGGGCGTCAAACTTTTTGACCGCGGCCGGCAGTCTGTAGAAGCAACCTCCACCGGGCGCGTGCTGGTTGAAAAGGCACGAAACATCATGCGGGAAACCAACAGTTTCCGGGAATATCTTAAATCCCAGCAGAATGACATGTCGGGGAGCTATCGGATCGGAATCATTCCCACGCTGGCACCCTATCTTATCCCCTTATTCCTTCCGCAATTCCGAAAGGATTTTCCGGATACACGATTAATTATTGAAGAATTGATCACGGAGGATATTGTGAGGCTGCTGAAGGAGGACAAATTGGATGTGGGCATTGCAGTAACTCCATTGGAAGAACGCCTTCTTCGGGAAGTACCGGTTTTCAATGAACCCATATTTGGTTATGTATCAACGGATCACCCGTTGTATGCGGCCTCTGAAATTGATGAGGAGATGCTTTCATCCTACCCAATCTGGCTGCTTAGCCAGGGGCATTGTTTCCGTAGTCAGGTGTTGAATATCTGTGATCAACCTTTGCAGTCATCCGAATCGGCAGATTTCGTTTATGAGAGCGGTTCGCTGGAAACCCTGAAGAACCTGGTTTCCATGGGAAATGGAGTGACACTGTTACCCGCACTTGCCGCGTATAACAAAGTTGAACACTTGAAAATGATCAAACGGTTTAAGGACCCTCAGCCCTTGCGTGAAGTAAGCCTGGTTGTCCACGAGCACAGTACCCGAAATAAATTAATTGAGTCGTTATATTCAACCATTGTGGATAAGGTCCCGGAAGAATATCAGGTGACGTACAAAAACGGGCGGATAATTCACTGGATCTAGGCAGAGCCCCGACGGATTAACTCACAGGGAATAACTTCTTTCATCACCGAGGCTTCTTCGCGGTGATTGATCAGTTTAAGCAGGTGGTGCGTTGCCCGTTCTCCGATTTTAGCCGGATAGTGACTGATCGTAGTCAGATTCGGTTCTACTATGCGCGCGATGGGATAATCCCCAAACCCAACGATAGCCATTTCTTCAGGGATTTTTATGCCCAATTTCTTCAATGCCAGAATGGCCTCCACGGCTATCTCATCATTGACTGCAAAAATCCCCTTCGTATCGGGATGGTGCTTTAAAATAGTATTAATAGCCTCAGGCACTTTATCAATATCAAATTCACAATACGCCAGTAAGGTAGGGTCATAGGGAATTGCGTTTTCTTCCAGTGCATCCCGGTACCCCCGCAATCGGTTTTGCGAAACGGTTAATTTCCTTGGCCCGCCCAGGTGGGCAATTTTACGAATTCCACGGCTCAGCAGATGGCGGGTAGCCAGGTAGGCCCCCCGATAATCCTCCGCCTCCACATGTATGGTGGGTATCTTTTCGCTGGTCCTGTCGAAAAGAACCACTGGCGTACCTCTAAGCACCTCTGCCAGCCGGTCAAAATCCTTTGTGCCTTGTGAGATAGACATCAGCAAACCATCCACACGTCCGGAAACAAGGGACTGAATGTAGCGCATCTCCTCTTCGGCTTTTTCATTGGTCTGACAGATCAATAATTGATAGTCATTCTCCGAGGCAACTTTCTGCATACCACCCAGGACTGAAGAAAAAAAGTAATTTGATATCTGAGGGACAACCACGCCGAGGCTAAATGTTTTGTTGGTGCGTAATCCCGATGCTGCCTGATTTACACTGTAATTTAATTTTCGGGCCATTTCCCGGACGGCCACCTTCGTTTCATCCTTAATCTGAGGATGATCATTGAGGGCACGAGATACGGTCGAAGGGGAAATCCCCAGGGAATGAGCAATATCCTTTATAGTGGATGGCATATACCGAAAATAGTCAGTTCAAAGTTGTATTCCAAAATAAACCCCAGAACCGTATCGATTCGGCTTACAGGGTGTAGTAGGCAAGAATTAAAAATGCGGTCCCCGCGAAAACGGTAAAAAGAAAGAATGGCAAAATAAACCGGAACCATTTTTCAAAGGGAATACCGGCGAGTCCGAGTATGGCAAGTAAATATCCATTGGTCGGGATGATCATGTTGGAAAGGCCATCCCCGATGATAAAAGCAAAGACAGTTACATTCCTTGAAAGGCCAATGATATCTGACAGCGGGACCAGCAGCGGCATGGTGACAAGTGCCTGACCGGAAGCGGAGGGAATAAAGAAATTCAATGTACCTTGAAACACAAACATTCCGATGGCCGCCACCAACCCATGTTGTTGTCTCAGAAAATCCGCTGCATAGAACAGCATGGTATCCACAACTTCCCCCTCAAAAAGAATTACCTGAATAGCCCGAGCTACACCAATGATGAGCGCCGGAAGAATCATGGCTTCAATACCTTTGATCATCGCGTTCATTGCGGTCGTGCCGGGCATTCCACTTATAAAAATCGTGCAGACACCCACGGCAAGAAACCCCCCGGTCATTTCTATCACGCCCCATCCCATTGTTTGTACTGCGTACAAAATGGTTGCAAAAAGAACTACCGCTACCACCCCAATCAGGATATGCTTCCTGGTTAGTGGCACTTTCGCTATGTCGGGTTCGTCTTGAATATGCAGGGTGCCCAATGTCATGGAAGAAGTAACAAGCTTTCTATGTCGTTTGGCATAGGCTCGTAAAAAAAGAATCCCTCCGGCCAACAAGACAAGAAAGAACTGCAACCGAAAAAACAATCCGTCTCCCAGGGGAACCTCAGCGACTTGCTGCGCTACTTGTGTGTTCAGGGGAGAAGTTACCCCTGCCCCCCAGCCAACACCCTGAGCCAAAATTACCAGGCCAGCGACGAACATACTATCATACCCAAGGCGTGAAAATATTATAATCAGCACCGGAACAAGCGGAACGTATTCATAGCCAATTGATAAAAAGGTGGTGGCGCATGCCATCAGGACAAATAGTACAATGGGTAATAAAGCAGGCGTTGAACGAAATACATGGAGCAGGTAATGAATGTAGGCCTCGACGGTACCTGATTCCTGAATAACCATGAAAACTGCACCGATTAAAAAAACGAAGAATATTAGCGCACTGGATTGCTGAAGTCCTTTAGGAATCGCCGTGATCAGTCCGAGAATACTCGTTGGAGCTGCCCGGCCTTCTTGTGAATCGCCTATTAAGACGGCCTTGATAGAATAGTGCTTTTCAATTTTCTCATAAGTGCCGGGCATTACCACGGTCTGATTAATACCTTTTACAGTCTTCACTTCACGCTTGTAGGCACCCGATGGAACCAGGTAGGTAAGAACGGCTGCAAAAAGGATGATCCAGGTTAGAAATATAAAAATGTGCGGGATCTTAAAGCGGCTTCTGACGAATGTCAACATAAAGGACTACTGATTAAAAAGAAGCTCACTTAAACTTCCTGTGAATCAGAAAAATAGGGTGAATTTTTTAAGAAACAAATTCACCCCTGTCAATTTATGCAAATTATACTTCGCGGTCTACCAAATCCGTAACCACATAGTAACGCGGATCGTCAATTGAACTCTCTATAATCCGGTCAAACTCAGGATCTGCTTTGAGCAATAAGGTTTTGCATTCCGGACTGAGATGTGTCAGTTTGATTTTCTTCCCCAAGGCAAGGTATTTTCCGGCAAGGTTGCTCACCGCCTCAATCCCGGAGTGATCACTTACTTTGGATTCAATGAAGTCTACTTCGATTTTATCCGGATCGTTGGGCGCATCAAACTTCGACGAAAAATTCTGAACGGACCCGAAGAATAACGGGCCCCAGATTTCATAAACTTTGGTTCCATCTTCCTTCAGTCGCTTTCTGGCTCGTATCATGGTTGCATTCTTCCAGGCAAATACAAGGGCGGAAATAATGACACCCGCAATAACTGCTACTGCCAGGTCCTGCCATACGGTTATGACGGTGACAATAACAATAACCAGCGCATCCGAAAAAGGAATTTTGTTAACAATACGCACGCTGGACCAGGCAAAAGTACCTATCACCACCATGAACATGACACCTACCAGAGCCGCAAGCGGAATTTGTTCGATCATCGGTCCGGCAAACAGGATAAAACACAGCAGCGCCAAAGCGGCTACCAATCCGGAAAGCCTTCCGCGTCCGCCCGAATTCACATTGATTATAGACTGACCGATCATGGCACAACCCCCCATACCACCAAAAAGTCCGTTAAGTATATTCGCTCCTCCCTGGGCCACGCATTCGCGGTTTCCACTGCCCCGGGTGTCGGTCATCTCATCAATCAGATTGAGGGTCATCAGGGACTCAATCAGTCCAACTGCAGCCAGGATAAAGGCGGTACTGAAAATCAATCCCCAGTTCCCTTCTAAGGTATCCAGCAAAGAAAAAATCTGCCATTGGAATTCCGGCAATGAGCCTTTTAACGCAGTCCCTCCTCCTTCCCGGATAAAGGAGCCAACGGTATTTACATCAATGCCACCCAGAATGGTGATGGACGCGACAACGACGATAGCAACCAATGCGGCCGGAAGCTTTGTAGTCACCTTGGGAAGCAGGTACATGATGGCCATTGTCAGCGCAACAAAACCAAGCATCGTATATAATTCAATTCCTTCCAGCCATCGGGTCTCTCCGTTTACAGTTTCCTTGAACAATCCAAGCTGGGATAAAAAGATAACGATGGCCAGTCCGTTGACAAAGCCAAGCATCACTGGATGCGGAATCAATCGCACAAATTTACCAAGCCGGAAAACGCCTGCCAGTCCCTGGATCAAACCCACTAAAAGAAGTGTAATGAATAACCATTGAAGACCCAGGTCTTCAACCGGATTGGCAAGTGTTGTACCTACTTCATTCCCTTTTTGAATGAGGTGGACCATGACAACAGCCATAGCACCGGTTGCTCCGGAGATCATCCCCGGCCGGCCTCCAAACAATGCGGTCACGATTCCCATCATGAACGCACCATACAAACCTACCAGAGGATCGACCCCTGCAATAAAGGAAAACGCAACGGCCTCGGGCACCAGGGCCAGCGCTACGGTTAATCCGGAAAGCACATCACTTTTGGGGTCAAATGTGAAATTATGGAAGATCTGTTTCATACACCTGCGTTTTTGAAAAAGGGTGCAAAGGTAGAACTTTATTTCGCTTTCCGCCCCATTCCCTTGAAATGTTTGAAAGAGATGTATCCTGTATTGACCGCTCATAAAAATTGTGCCCGGGATCACGCAATGAAAGTCGATTTTTAATAACTTGTTTTTAAATCACATTCAACCAATCATGAAAAATCCACTACCCTTTCTACTCACCCTGACGTTGCTTCTGATATCCCCCTGGCTCATTGCCCAGGATAATGCAGTTGTTAGCGAACTGCAGGAGATCGCCATCATTGACCAAAAAGTTATGATGCCCATGCGTGACGGAATCCGTTTGGCAACAGATATCTATCGGCCCAAAACGGATAAGAAAGTCCCCATAATTTTCTCCCGAACTCCGTATAA
>CAYGOW010000001.1:5849-15757 GCA_964351425.1 uncultured Roseivirgaceae bacterium | reverse complement strand
TCAATTCCTATGGAGATGGAGAATTAAGAACCCGCACGATGCAGCGCGCCCTTGAAGCCGTAAAAAAGGGGTATGCCTATGTCGTTCAGAACGAACGGGGCAGATTCTTTTCGGAAGGAGAATGGGATATTCTTGGTACTCCGCTGACGGATGGGTATGATGCTTTTACCTGGATGTCTGAACAGCCCTGGAGTAACGGGAAGATCGGTACATTGGGTTGTTCCTCCACTGCAGAATGGCAAATGGCCGTCGCTGCCATGGATCATCCGGCGCACGCCGCTATGGTACCCCAGGGGTTTGGCGCTGGTGTAGGTCGTGTGGGAGATTTTTACGAACAGGGAAACTGGTACCGCGGTGGTGCCGAGCAGATGCTCTTTTTCGCATGGCTTTACAGCACCCAGCATGATGAAATGAAACCCAACCTGCCGGAAGGGATTACCCAGGAAGACCTGCAACGCATCCAGCGATTCTATGACATGGCACCTGAGTATCCACGGGTCGACTGGTCAGAAGGGCTCAAACACCTCCCCATTCAGGATATCGTTAAAAATGTAGACGGCCCGGTGGGTGTATTTGAAAAAATGGTCCGACGTAAACCCAATGATCCCGCCTGGTTTGAAGGCGGACTATATCATGATGATATGGGTTTTGGTGTCCCCAGTTTCTGGTTTGTTTCCTGGTATGACGTTTCTACCAGTCCCAATCTGGCCCTGTTCAATCACGTGCGAAACAACATTGAAGATCCGGAAGTAGCCGACAACCAATACCTGGTGATTGCCCCGACGCTGCATTGCGGATATACGCGGGCGACAGAAAACACGATTGTAGGAGAACGAAGTGTGGGTGATGCCCGACTGGATTACGACCACCTGGTCTACGGATGGTTCGACTACTGGCTGAAAGGTGAGAACAAGGATTTCCTCAAGGACCTTCCTCGCGTGCAATATTATACCATGGGGAGCAATGAATGGAAAACCAGTGAAACCTGGCCACCCCAGGATGCCCAGATGACCGCTTTTTATCTAAACAGCGGGGGCAATGCAAATTCGTTGTTTGGCGATGGCGAATTAGCGCTATCACCGCCCAGCGAAGACAATGCCGACAGCTTTACCTACGATCCGATGAACCCGGTCACGTCATATGGCGGAAATGTTTGTTGTACAGGCAATGCCATTCAGGGAGGATCATTCGACCAGCGTGAAATGGAAACGCGGAATGATATCCTGGTATATACCTCTGACCCATTGGAAGAAGGCATCGAGGTTTCCGGGTTTATTGAATCGACGCTTTACCTGTCTTCTGATGTGAAGGATACGGATGTTACCATAAAAATTTTGGATGTTTATCCGGACGGACAAGCCTACAATCTGGATGAAACCATTCAGCGGGTACGCTACCGGGAAGGGTATGAAAAGGAAGTATTTATGAAGGAAGGAGAAATATATCCGGTAACATTAAGCCCCATGTCCACCAGTAATTATTTTGCCAAAGGCCACCGCATCCGTATCGAGATTTCCAGCAGTAATTTTCCTCGCTTTGCCAGGAACCTGAATACCGGAGGGAATAACTTCGACGAATCCGAAGGTGTTGTCGCCCACAATACGATACATCATTCGGAAGATTACCCGTCGGTGATCAAATTACCCATTGTAGGCAATTTAAAACTGGAGAAACGCTAACGTTGCCGGCTCAGCACTACTTTCCCGCCGCAGATCAACCGACGGGGAAGTTTAATGATTTAATCAGCAACGTTAATCCGTTCACATAATTCTCCTTACCCAGTTCCACGAATTCAGTATATTTATCCTTCATCATTACCAATCAAAAATAATCATGCGAAAAACCCCTCTGATTCTGTTCATTTGCCTTTTTCTGCTCGCCGGATGGCAATCAACCAAAGTCGCACTGTTCAATGGGAAAAACCTGGATGGATGGGTGAATTATGGCTCGGAAAAATGGTATGTCGAAGATGGTTTATTAATCTGCGAAAGTGGGCCTAAGGCAGAATATGGCTATTTGGGTACCGAGAAATACTACAAGGACTTTGACCTTACACTTGAGTTTAAACAAGAAGCCGATGGGAACAGCGGTGTGTTTTTCCGGTCGACCGTCGATGGGACCAAAGTTAACGGTTGGCAGGTTGAAGTAGCCCCTCCTGGTAAACATACCGGTGGGATTTATGAAAGTTATGGCCGCGGATGGCTGATCCAGCCAGATGCGGAGAAAGACAAAGCACTGAAAATGGGTGACTGGAATACGATGCGTATACGGGTAGTAGGCCCGACGGTAACCACCTGGTTAAACGGACAGGAAATGGTCACATTCACCGACGATAAAATCGGTGAGGGAGAAGGAGGCATTGCTCTCCAGATCCATGACGGTGGCGGTATTAAGGTGAAATGGAGAAATATTTACATTGAAGAACTGTAATGACTATGAAGGATAAACAACGAAGAAGTTTTATTAAAAAGGCCGGGTTAGCGGGATTAGGCGTATTATCCCTGTCCGGAGCTTCCGCAAAGGGAAAGCCTTCCCTGCAAATTCTCAAGAGAAAGTATGCCGATGCAGACAAGGAAAAACTGCGATATGCGGTCATTGGTGCCGGTATTATGGGGATGGAGAATGTTAAAACCATCACCCAGCGTGATGACGTCGAACTGGTCGCGGTATGTGATTTATATTCCGGAAGAAGAGATAGTACCAACAAGGCTTTTGACAGTCAGTTGTATGTCACCGACAATCATATCGAGCTTCTAAAGCGGAAGGATATTGATGCGGTCATTATCGGGACGCCGGATCACTGGCACAAGCAAATATCCATTGATGCACTGAATGCTGGCAAGCACGTTTATTGCGAAAAGCCGATGGTACACAGTGTGGAAGAGGGCCATGAAGTAATTGATGCCTGGAAAAAATCAGGTAAGATCATGATGGTTGGAAGCCAGGGATTATCTTCTCTGGGCAATGAAAAAGCGCGGGAATTATTGGCTGAAGGAGCTATCGGAGATATTAATTACGCCGAAGGATTCTGGGCCCGACATTCTCCGGTTGGCGCCTGGCAATATCATGTTCCGGAAGATGCCTCAACAGACACGGTAAACTGGGAGCGGTACATATCCAATACTACCAAGCGTCCTTTTGATCCCTTGCGGTTCTTCCGATGGAGAAATTACCTGGATTACGGGACCGGCATGTCCGGCGACTTGTTTGTCCACCTGTTCTCCAGCCTTCATTTCATCACAAATTCCTTGGGGCCTAATGTGATCAGCGCGCAGGGCGGATTGCGGTACTGGAAAGACGGCCGCGAGGTGCCTGACGTCCTCCTGGGCAATTTTACTTATCCGGATGCCGAAGCGCATCCTGGTTTCAACCTTTCATTGCGCTGCAATTTTGTGGATGGAACCAGTGGTACCACGTACCTGCGGATTGTGGGCAGCAAAGGTTCCATGGATGTGAAATGGGAAGAAGTCGTATTGAAGCGTAATGCCGTATCGACAGACGATCCTTTTGAAATCGAACAAATGCGGCGGGCAGGTATCACTCCGTCGGACAGAGCAAGGATTCTTCCTCCACGGGAAACTGTATATCGGGCCGAGGATAACTGGAAGGGTGCACATTACGATCACCACAGCAATATGGTAAATGCTATTCGGAATAATGGCAAAGTGGTGGAAGATCCGGTATTCGGATTCAGAGCAGCTGCTCCTGCCCTGCTGTGCAATGACAGTTATTTCCAGAAGCAATTTATCCAGTGGGATCCGGTAAAAATGAAAATTCAATCTTAACTCAATCGAAAAACAATGAAGAAGTTATTATTTATAAGTTTTATGCTCATCGGGTTCGTAGCCTGTAATACGGCCAAAGACGAATCAGCCAGCACGGAGGAAGCCGATGAAACAATGGAAGAAATGGCAGACGCCACCGAAGATTCTGCAGCGGACTGGATTATCCTGTTTGATGGGGAAGATGCCAGTGGATGGAGAAGCTATAATGAAGAGTCCCTCCCCGACGGATGGATTGTTGAAAACGGCATGTTGAAATCACTTGGACAGGGCGGTGACATAGGCGGGGACATCGTATATGGTAATCGTGAATTTGGTAATTTCGAACTTTCCCTGGAATGGAAAATATCCGAAGGAGGAAATAGCGGGATATTCTATCATGTCCAGGAAGGGGACCAATACGAAGCGGCCTATTACACGGCACCCGAATATCAGATTATTGATGACATTGGCTTCCCTGATCCGCTGGAAGACTGGCAGTCACTCGGTGCCGATTATGCCATGTATGTTGCGGATCCAGAAAAAAAGATCGTAAAACCAGCCGGAGAATGGAACACGTCACGGATAGTATTCACCGAAGACAATGCAGAGTACTGGCTTAATGGCGAAATGGTACTGAGCTTTGATCCCTGGTCAGCTGATTGGCAAGAGCGCAAGGAAACGGGTAAATGGAAAGATTTTCCGGAATACGGCGCACACAAAACAGGCCTGATTGGCTTGCAGGACCATGGCAGCGAGATCTGGTTTAAGAATATTAAAATCCGGGAGTTGTAGGGGTTCGAGTAGGGGATTCTTCTTGCCGGTTAGGGGACTATAGGGGTGTTATATTGTCATTGTTATCATTTCATCCTGACAGTGATTGACACCCCCCTTCGCCCCCCTCCAGGGGGGACGTTGTCTAGCAGACTACAGTGATTTACTTTCTCATTCTCATTCTCACTCTCATACTCATTCTCATTCTTTACCAACACCCGCCTTCGCCATTTATCGTCGTGTCCCCTTGAGGCGACTTTAGGGGTGTTATATTGTCATTGTTATCATTTCATCCTGACAGTGATTGACACCCCCCTAACCCCCCTCCAGGGGGGACGTTGTCTAGCAGACTACAGTGATTTACTTTCCCATTCTCATTCTCATACTCATTCTGTACCAACACCCCCCTTCGCCATATAGCAGCACTTAGATGCGCTACATAACACTGCCCCTCAGCCTTCGCCAATGCTCCGGCCGACAGGCCTCCAGGGGGGGCGTTGTCTAGCAGACTACAGTGATATACATTCTCATTCTCATTCTCATACTCATTCTGTACCATAAAGCACTACTCACTTCTTCAACCGGACTTTCATTCCTTTTTTCAACTCAATATTCTCATATCCTTCAAACTGTACGGGTATAGAAATATCCCGTGCATCTCTGACGACAAAGTGAAGGTGCGGTCCCCGGGTGAATCCGGTATTACCCGAACGACCAATCAATTGTCCACGCGTGACGCGCTCCCCTTCGGCGACAAGCACACCGTTGGGTTCCAGGTGAACATAGGAGGCGAGGGTTCCGTCGTCGTGTAAGATGACAATACGATTGGCAAAATCAATAAGCTCGCGACCCCCGTTCCGCGTTAACCAGTCAATAGCGGTTACGACCAGCCCGTCGCGTGCGGCATAGACGGGATCGCCAATTTGGAGATCAAAATCAATGGCATAGCGTGATACCGGATGATTATGCGAAAATTTCCCATTTGCCCCCTGATTTATCTTGTACTTCTTCCCTTTCCTAAAAGGTAATCGGTATAAATAATTTGCGTCTGGATTGATATTGAGGGCATCTCCGAGGAAATAACCAAATGAGAGTACTTTAATGAGCGAATCCCGTGCAGCTTCCTCGTTATCCCCCGGAACCTTCATTAATAAAAGGCTGTCCCTGGGTGAAATGACTCGCTCCATAACTACGGAATCTTTTCCCTTCAATTTGGCATAGGCCGTTATCGGACCATAATTTGAATTGTAACCTATCAGGTCGATTCCCTCATCCATGGAAAAAACCTTCAGGGACAAATAAGCAGGAACGGAATCCTGGCGCACCTGGGCATAAACATCTTTGGATAGACTGGCTAAAAGAAACCCCAGGACAAGAAATCTGATCAGCAATTTAGTCAACATTCATACTAAAATATGGGCTGCTCATGAATTTGTCCAGGGGCTTAACAACTTTTTCTAAAAGTATTCAGGTCATTCGTAAACACCTGTCACATAGCCTTCTGGGTTTCCGGCTGGGGTGAAATAGGGGCCAATGTTTTACCTTGAAGAGCGGGATGGTCCATCGGTACAAACGTCGCACGGAAGACCGCATATTTAAACGGACCTGTCGGCTGCATCGGGGCCCCGTTAGGCAATTTACTGCTGCCAATGTAGGGGGAATAATAATCCCAAACAACTTCTCCTTCCGGTGTTACTTCGAACAACCTGCCTTGAGGACCGGCATTCACCAGGGTATTTCCGTTTTTCATACGATGCGCACTCGAGATGAAAGGAGAAAAGAACTTGCCTTTGTCCGAATAAATCCAGGTAGGTTCTTCCGGTCCAAAGGGTCCTTCTTCCGGCACAACATACCTGCCATTCCCATCCATTGGCAAAGTAAGTTCCAGTACCTGGGTATAGGGAATGGAATCCGTCATTGGCGCGTTATTATTGAATACTGTGAGATTACCTGCTCCGGGATAGCCTTCTGGTATCCAGCGGACATCATGTTGAAATCCCAGGCGTTGGTCATCGGGTCCTCCCCGACCATACGATTCCGGATTTCCCCAGCGGTACAATAAATCCCCGCCTTTCCCGTGCTTTCCACCGGTATGTCCCGCAGCTTCGGCAGTAGTCGTGCTATGATCAATCACCCAAATTTCATTGTAATCAGGGACACTCACGACAATCTGATCCAGTACAGGATTGTAGTTTATCGCATTCGTATGAAACATATCGGATCCACGATTGTCGGCATTCGCATTCATCGCCATATCTCCCCGCATGATTGCCGCATCAAATTCCTCCGGTGTCATTTCATTCTTGCTCAATGAATCAATGGAATTAATGTTAATCAACTCCGGATGCTCTGACAACATGCCGTAATTAGCCTTTTCCGGATCAGCCTCCTGAACCATATGATCCCACGAATGCCATTCCCAGACAATGCGCCCTCCACTGGGTCGTTGCGGTTCGATCTCTACAATCATGTCCGGCCATAGTCCTTCTTTCGGGGTAGAATGTGGTGTACGGCCGGCCTGCATGGCTTCCTCCGCTGTTTTATGCTCATACACAATGGCCAGCACGTTGCCGTTGGGCATCGGAGCGATATCGTGATGGATGAGATTATTTTCATTCGCGAGTTTATATTCCCAAAGGAGTTCCCCGTCCCAGGAATATTCCAGTATTCTTCCCATCATACCTCCGCCAGAAAAGCGGGGTGCATTTGGATCACGTGCTCCTCGCAGTAATCGCCCGTCTTCCATCAGGTATTCAGGGCCAGCACCGAGATCTCCCTCCCAGGTATGTACAACCTGGCCATCTTTATCAATCATATAAACGTCATCACCAGATAGTGAGGTGAAAATAACGTACCCGGGTGTTGATTCTTCCCCGTTAAGCTGAACTCCGCGTTCAATATCCAACGCGGCCATCCGGATCATTTCAGGCGGCATGCCCTGGGGGGCTGCGGTAGAATCGGACGCGGCAATTTCAGCGTCGGTCGACGGGCTACTACAATTCGTAGATACGAAGAATAGCCCTATGCATAATAAGGTGGTTGATAATCGTAACATGTTAGTTTAAAGGGGTTGGTTGAAGTAGTATCAATTTGGCGTCTCAGCGTATTTAAAGTATTTGGAGCGGCTTCCAAGAGTTGAACGGGTTGGAAAGCCGAATTCATTATAGTCATAACTAAACTCGACTTCACTGGTGACGGCGCCATCCGTCGTCACAATCAACTTCTTAACATTCCTGTCTGTAAGAATGAGTGATAAATTTTGAGAATACGGCCACCACCAATGGGACAGCCTGTATTCATAAGGATAAGGACTTCTTCCGTCATCCAGGAAATATTGAAGGGTTGTATTCCCCGTCACCACCAAAACTTCATTAGGCGCCGGGTAGGAAATCTCCATGTCTTCAATCAGATTCGAAACAAGTTCGTCATTTTCCTTTCTGTAAATGCGGATTTGAGACAATCTATCTTCCGAGTAATCCAGATTAAAAGACAATGTATACCGCGGATGTCCATAGGTAACAATACTATCCGCCCTACCCCGGGAATAATAATATAATCCCGCCAAAACGGTTCGATTTGGCCAGGGAGACTGTACCAGCTGGTCTTCTGAGTTATAAAAAATGCCATCCCCTGTGAGTTTACCACTACTGTTGTAGGCAAAGAAATTCTGGTCGGCAAAGGTATTGTCAGGATCTTCAATGACGACGACCTCCTCAACCAGGAAATAGGTATCTGGCGGATCGGCAAAACCCGGTTCCGGCGTTTCATCCGATGCGCATCCGGACAGCAGGCCAGTAAGTATACCGCCCAAAAAAATTAATAGGCCGTGAATATATGCCTTTTTGTATCTCATAAGGTTGAATTAGGCTATGTAATATAACCTATTATTAAGATATTGACAACCATGCCCTTCCAGGAGGCATCACTTGATTTAACGAATATGACGGAGAATAACATCCCGGACTTCCGTAGGCATCAGATCCGGCAAGAGCGCAATATCTTCCTGGTCACTGATGAGAATAGGGTAGTCATCTTTATGCTCAGGGATCCTACCGTGTGAGCCTTTTACAAATTCAGCCTGCAGAGGAATCACATTCATTACTGTCCGAAAGCCCAGCTTCTTCAACAACAACTTGCCGACAATTTTTGGAACTACCAATGGATCCTTTGGGTCTGTAAACATTTCGACAGGATCATACCCCGGCTTTTTATGGATGTCAACCATTCGGGCGTAATCCGGTGCCTTTGCATCGTCCAGCCAAAAGTAATAGGTAAACCAGGAGGATTGATCTGCAACCACCACCATATCACCCGCCCGGTCATGGTCTAACCCCGCCTCTTTGAGTTCGTCTTTTTCAAGGATTTTCTCAACGCCAGGTGTTTCACGGAGAATCGTACGCACCTTCTCCCGAACCTCCGGATCATTCAGGTAAATGTGTGCGATCTGGTGATCTGCCACAGCAAATGCCTTACTGGCGCCGGCATCGAGCAGTTCGAGTCCTCTTTCCACTCGAATAGCCAGCAGCCCCTGTTCACGCAGCAAGCGATTAAGATGAACAGGGCGCTCTACATTAGTAATACCATACTCGGAAAGAAGAATGATCCGGGTGTTCTTCTCCCGGTAATAACTCACCAACTGCGCCACAACTTTATCAATCTCTTCCAGGTCAGTACCTATTTTCGAAAAATCAAGTCCGTGCCGTTGAAGGTTATAATCCAGGTGTGGCAAATAGATCAGGGTGAGTGTCGGGTCATGCAGTTGATCTGTGCGAATTGAAGCATCGGCAATCCACTGGCTGGATTTTACAGATGTCTTCGGGCCCCAAAAATGAAACAGCGGAAAAGTGCCTAGTTCACCTTGCAGTACATCCCGTAATTCAGCGGGCTGTGAATAAATATCCGGAATCTTCCTTCCGTCTGCCAGGTAATTTGGGCGTGGTGTAACACTGTAATCCACGGAAGAATACATGTTATACCACCAGAACATATTGGCACAAGTAAATGACGGATCTTCATTTTTTAACTCATCCCAAATTTTTGGTGCCTCTACCAATTTATTGGACTGTCTCCAAAATTTTACTTCGCATTCATCTTTAAAATACCAGCCATTGCCAACAATTCCATGCCTGGACGGCCATTCCCCGGTGAGGTAGGTAGATTGCGCAGAGCAAGTAACAGCCGGCAATACGGGCCGAATCATCGACATGCGGCCCTGCTTCATGAATTGGTCAATAAAGGGGGTATGCTTCCCGATAAGGCGTTTCGTCAGACCGACTACATTGATTACCACCGTTTTCTTCACGTCTCAAATTTATTTTTCAACCATTCCAATTCACGGATAATGGATTGTCCGATATCCATCTTAAGACCTTC
>CAYGOW010000001.1:0-5839 GCA_964351425.1 uncultured Roseivirgaceae bacterium | reverse complement strand
TTCAGGCAAGACCTCCCAGGTATATGTCTCTACTTCCAGATGCTCGGTGACCGGGTAGTCCCTTATATAGGACAAAGTTTTTTTGATTTGATCCTGGGTAGAATACAGGGCCCCGTACGTTTCGGTAAATACAGGTACATGAAAATGCGCCCGCATTTCCTTAAACTCTTTTTTCTCAGACAGCACATCCGGCAAATCGGCATATGTAACGACCTTGCCATCTTTCTTCTCGGTCACCTGGTGAAGATAAACCGGTTCATCGAACTTCTCCAGTGTCTTCCAAACAGCATCCATGTCTTTTTCCCCTGACAGGATTTTAAGGGCTGCCGAGACCTGAATTTTCCCGATCTGGATACCGGCTGCTGCAAGTGCAGTAAATGTGTCATACGGCTCCTCATATGCCAGTGCAAAGTGGCATGTATCGTAGCACAAGGTGATATGGCGGAGAATGAGATGTACCGCGTCACTTTTACTGATCGAAAGTTCTTCTTCAATGATGGGACTGGCTACAGGAAGCAAGTAGTCTTTAAAAAAGGAGATAACATCGTTGGTATTTTCCAACAACCCATCAGGTTCAGGTTCGATATCCAGGTGCATAAATTTCTCTTCATTCAATTCCAGGTGATGTAAATGAATGACGATCCTGGCCAGGTTTTCCGCTCCTTGTGTGAAGGCTTGTTTTATCTCCTGCTCATTTTTATGCCAGTGCTTATAACTTATGGGCGATGTGGATATACCTCCTCTCACGCCCTCAGGGAGCAAAAAGGCAAGTTGGTCAAACAGGCGGAATGTATAGGACAGGCGTTTGGTTGTGGTCCAATCCGGTGTATGTACCTGGTCTTTCACCCGTTCATTGTGGAAATTTCCATAAGGAAAACCATTCATGGTAAAGACATATAACTTGTTTATGTCGAGCCACGCCCTGAACTCATCCAAATTATTATTCTGAGCCAGTTCCTCGCTGGCTTTATTTGAAAGACGAAGTCCAATCCCGAACCATTCATCCTCATCAACCAGGGCATCTCTCACCTCCGGGAGGTGTTTTTGAAGGTTTCGATATGTTTCTTCCCAATCACTACCGGGATGAATATTACTGCAATAACTGATATGAAAGTTGTTATCGACCCACATGACTTATACTTCGCTGAGTTTTGTATGCGTCGCCAGGGTCTTAATGGCCCGTCTCATGATATCCCTGTCAATTTCATGAACATCATGCTTTGTGCCTATTTTGGTTAGCAAGGTAATGGTCAGCCGTCCACCAAGATGTTCTCTGAATTCTTCAATGCCTCGAAGCAATTCTTCCATTTCATCCTCCCCTTCTACCGGTAATTTCAGGTCAAAACCAATATCCTCGAGTACCTGAAGCACCCTTTTCCGTACTTCTTCCGTTGTGATACCTTTCATTTCCGCATACAGCACATCCAGCGCCATCCCTATCGCCACCGCTTCCCCATGACGAACCGAGTAACCGGTCATATGCTCCAGTTTATGGGCAGCCCAATGACCAAAATCCAGCGGTCGTGATGAACCGGACTCAAACGGATCACCCCCTTGCGCGATATGATCCATGTGTAACTCAGCACATCGGTAAATCAGCTCCTGCATACTGGAAGAATTCCTGTCACGCAAATCTTTTGCATGTCGTTCGATGAATTCAAAAAACCGGTAATCTTTAATCAGCGAAACCTTTACGCCTTCAGCTACCCCGGCAATCCAGTCACGCTGATCCAATGTGGTTAAAAATTGATCGTCATTGATAATGGTATAAGGAACTGAAAAAGTGCCGAGGAAATTCTTTTTGCCAAAATAATTAATCCCGTTTTTTACACCAACGGCTGCATCATTCTGGGCAAGCACAGTCGTCGGAACGCGTATGAGCTTTACCCCACGGTGGGCTATGGCAGCGGCATAGCCCGCCATATCAATGACGGCTCCGCCACCAATAACTACCACAAATGAGTGCCGGCAGATATGATTCCGGTCAATCGCTTTAAGTACCTGAGTTACGTATGCATCCGTATTCTTCGCCTCTTCGCCACCTGCCACAACAAGCGTTTCCTGATGCTGCAATACACCTGAATTTGCTTTGCAATAGTCAATGATAGCATCGGTCAGACCCGTATGATGATCCGCCACTCCCTTGTCAAGCACTACCAGAAGTTTGGCAGGACCATCCGGATTATACTCCCTGATGACAGAAGCCAGTAAGTCATTCTCAGGGGAGAATAAATCACTTGTAAAATGCAGTTTGTACCGGTAGGGCACGGAGAATGATTGTTCAATAGGTGAATAGGACATACTGCAAAGTTACGTAACCGCGAATATTTTTGAGAGCACCAATGATACAGGAAGCAAAAGAATAATTCCTAACCCATACCACCATGGCGCGAATCCGGCGGCAAGAGCTGCATCCATCAATACAAGACCCAAAACACCGGAAATAACTGCCCGTTTAATATGCATCGGAGAATTATCCAGATACGCCGAAATCAATGGGCGGTAGATCATGTAGCCAAACCCGGCCAGAAAGGCCATAATAATCGGAAGATCGTCACCCATGGGCGGAATCAAATAGACAATGGCGGCGATGACAATGGCATACAGGACCATCGTAGCGAGTAAATGAATCTTATTGCCTCCATGGACCTCACCCCGACTGATCAAGGTAATAGAGAAAATGTAAAGCAATGGAATCAATGCAAAATACCAGGTGTCCAGAAAAGACATCCCCGCAACGGCCATTCCCATGAGTAAATTAAACGCACGACACATGCCCATCGTCAATGGCCCGAAAAATTCATTCTTTTTGGCAACACTATCGTAAAGCAGGATAAACAACGCCAGAAGCAATGAAACAACGCCTGCTATTTCATTTGTCAGGAATGCCAGGATGCATCCCGTAACTAACAAAAAAACACCAAAGATAGCGGCTGAGGGTTGTGGAATGAGTCCACTGGGAATAGGCCGCTCCGGTCGTTCTGACTGGTCCACCTTCAAATCAAACACGTCATTGAGTACTACGCCTCCGGCATAGAGGCTGACAGAAGCAATAACAAGCAAAAGAGTATCCCCGATAAAATCGCTTTCGCCGGGCAGGGCACCGACGATGGCCGCACCAGCCAGAATATCCGCTGCCGCAGTAGGCAGGTTGGCAGGCCGCATCAGACGCGCATATCCCAGGAGGACCTTTCCGTTCATCTTATTGGATTTGATCCGTATCTACACGCGGCTGCTGACCACGAAGCACACTGTTATCATTAAAGAGTTGCCGCTGGTCAATCCCCTCGTGACCCGTCCAGTCTGACTCTTTCATGACACCGGTCGAACCATAGGCTTCGAGTGCATTTTGATAGCAGGTGAGATGTACATCTTCGCGGGACACACCTCTCTTCAACATGAGGGAAGCGGTCTTTGGTACTGCCAAGGGATCACTTACGCCCCAATCTGCGGAACTGTCCACAATGATTCGTTCGCTCCCGAATCGCTTGACAACTTCCACCATGCGTTCATTTCCCATTTTAGTTTTGGGGTAAATTGTAAACGCAGCCCAGAACCCTCTATCCAGGACTTCCTGAACAGTCTCTTCATTATTATGATCAATAATGACCTTGCCCGGGTCAATGCCGTGTTCAAGACACACTTCCATACTTTTTATGGTACCGGCCTTTTTATCCCGGTGCGGGGTATGTACCTGAACGAGCAAATCAAGTTCTTTGGCCAGCTCAAGCTGTGCCCGGAAATATTTATCCTCGGCAGGCGTCTGATCGTCATAGCCAATTTCGCCTACCCCCACTACATTCTCCTTGTGCAGATACAGTGGAAGGAGGTCCATAACCTCCTCTGCCAATGCCTCATTATTGGCTTCCTTGGAATTTAAGCCAATGGTACAATAATGCTTGATGCCAAATTGACTGGCACGGAAGGGCTCCCATCCTACCAGGCTGCTGAAATAATCCTGAAAAGACCCTACCTGCGTACGGGGTTGCCCAAGCCAGAAAGAAGGCTCAATAATGGCCACCACCCCGGCTGCCGCCATATTTTCATAGTCGTCAGTTGTCCGCGAAGTCATATGTACATGCGGATCTATAAATTTCATATTCTCTTCCTGCATCTTCAGTTTTTTATATTTTCCCAAGTTATTTTTCCTTCTGCCACTTGTTTCATCAGGTCAGGATAATTGGCAAGAAGCGTCTGTGCTTCTTCCTTGTCCGAATGATAACAACATAACGCCCCTGCCCGGTTCTCGGCCACATTCGTGCTTTCCAGAAGTTTTTCCATATCCTGTACCAGGGGACCCTCAATAAATTTCGACACGGGCCGCCAGAACTGTGGGTCCACATCCCGGGAGGCTGCCCATCGTTCATGGGCATAATCCGAAATTATTCGGGTCAAATCTGCGTTGGCTCGTTTGTCCACCTCCGGTATCCGGACAAGATCACGCTGCATGAAAGCTGCTTTCAGGTACATCTGGTTCCATTGCTGATCATTAAAATGATTGGCCGGATAGGGATTGTCCAGGGCAATGGCATCAAAAACTGTCGCGATATTAGTCCGGAGCGCTTCCACGGCAGATTCCTTAAAATCTTCTGCCCCCGGTAATAAAGGGAGATAACGTAAGAATGTTTCGAGTTCGCTTTTATCAGCCACCTGAATAAGCTTGCCTACCTTAGGAGAAAAATAATCACGGTCCTTTTCGAGTACCGCCACCAGCAGGTACAATCTCGCCACCTGGCGCAAAGTTGCTTCATGTGATTCCAGGTAGGCAATATTGGCGGTAGGCTCCTGTTTATACTCCGGTGTTTCGCCCGATATTTTTGTCGCCATCAGGCTGTAAGTCATGAACAGGCTCCTTGCTGATTTTTCTCCAATAATCGCATCCAGTTTCTGCCTGATCCAGTCGATTGATTCTTGTGGAAGATTGTTGGATAAAACGCGCCAAAGTTGCTCTCCTGTATTTGCTTCATTCATTGTCATCCCTGAAATCTTGTTCCAACCGGGCCTTAATCCCGTCAAATTTCATCAATAAAGCTACTTATTTAAATTCAGATCGTACAACAAAAACGCGGCTTCCTGTACGGACGGAGTAATGACGGGGAGAATGGCGCGAAGCGGAGGGTTCGGGAGGTCAAATAGATGAAGTTGTGAAGCCAGGGTGTTTGAAGAATACATCTATCCTCGCTATATTCCCGCCCGAAATCCAATGGTATGTTTTTACATGTTGTCATATTAGCAGGCGGACTCGCCCTCTTGATTTTTGGTGCAGAATGGCTCATCCGCGGTGCGTCTTCTCTGGCAAGGAAGTTTAATGTCTCCGATCTTGCTATAGGACTGACTGTAGTAGCATTTGGCACCTCAGCCCCTGAGCTTGTTGTGAATTCCATCTCCTCCTACCAGGGCCATCAGGACCTGGTTTTTGGTAATGTATTGGGGAGCAATAATTTTAATCTGTTCATAATTCTCGGCCTGGCCGGGACCATCACCCCTATGGTGGTACAGTCCAGCACCGCGTGGAAAGAGATCCCTATATCGCTGGCCGGCGTGATCATTCTATATCTGATGGTCACATGGCAGGGATCCAACCCGGTGCTTTCACGGGTCGAGGGTTGTATTCTCCTGGTATTTTTTCTCGCCTTTCTCACCTATGTATACAGACAACTCCGGACTGACCCCGAATCATTGGAACAGCCTCATAAGGAACAGTCAAACCTGAAAATATTACTGTGGACAGTCCTTGGACTAACAGGCCTGGTTGTTGGCGGAAGGCTGATGGTCGACCAGGCGGTTATTATCGCCGGACAACTGGGAATGAGCGAGAAAATGATCGGGCTGACCATAG